>NZ_ALPT02000001.1 GCF_000292245.2 Alkalihalobacillus alcalophilus ATCC 27647 = CGMCC 1.3604
GATTTTTTATCGCTTATAATAATGTTTGTGTTAATTATTCATAAATGTATTTATATTTTTTTCAAAATTATAATGAGAATGATTACACAGAAAAATTAAATGGAGTGGAAATAAATGATCAAGTTACAAATTGAATCAAAGCGGAATCAAATGTTACGTTTAGCCGAAAAGTACGGATTCACTTCAGATGAAACCGTACGATGTAGCCAGGAATTAGACGAGCTACTGAACACCCTTCAAATCCCAATTATTAGAAATAAAATTTAATTTTTATGATTTGTATCATAAAAGTGAAATGAAATCATTGCAATGAGTAAAATCTTTTGATAAGGTAGAGTCACTATAGTGAATAATCTTTACTTCATCAGTTGAAGTGAGGCTAGAGGAGCAAACTCCATCAGTAAGTATGTGTAGAAGGTTGAGCTTTGATGAAGCATACTAAAAGGGGATTTTGCCGAAGCTAAATAAGAAGCTCATCTTTTATTTAGCTGGGACTGTATTTAATAAATGCAGGACTGTCATATAGCATGGAGCTATATGGAGGGCTATCTCACGCATTGGAATGATTGTGTACGCACAGTTTTGCCATGCAGCAATGAGGATCCTTCATTGTTGTTTTTTTTGTGTTCAATCGGAGATAATAGATATAGCCCATTTTATTGATAATAATGGAATTGAGGGTGAGTAAAATGAATTTAGGACGAGTTATTACCGCAATGGTAACCCCGTTTAATGAAGAAAACAAAGTAGATGTAAATAAAACAAAAGATTTAATTGAGCATTTAATTAGTAATGGTACAGATGCCATTGTTGTAGCTGGAACAACCGGTGAATCTCCAACATTAACACATCAGGAGAAATTACATTTATTTGAAACAGTCGTTCAAGCTGTTAATGGCCGTATTCCTGTTATCGCCGGAACTGGTTCTAATTCAACCGCAGCATCTGTTGAACTAACCTTGCAAGCCGAACAATTAGGTGTCGATGCGATTATGCTTGTTGCCCCATATTATAATAAACCTTCTCAAGAAGGACTTTATCAACATTTTAAAACGATTGCCGAAGCAACAGATTTGCCAATCATGTTATATAATATCCCAGGGCGTAGCAGTGTCAATATTAGCGTAGAAACGACACTTCGTTTAGCAAAACTACCTAATATCATTGCAACCAAAGAAGCAAGTGGTGATTTAGACGCCATGACAACCATTATTGCAGGTGCACCAGATGGTTTTGCCTTATACAGTGGTGACGATAGTTTAACTTTACCTGTATTAGCGATTGGTGGTACAGGTGTTGTATCCGTTGCCTCTCATATTATTGGCAATGAAATGCAACAAATGATTCAAAATTTCTTTGCTGGTCAAGTACAAGCCTCAGCAATCCAGCATAGAGAACTGTTACCTATCATGAAAGCCCTATTTGCTGCACCAAATCCAACACCAGTTAAAGCGGCACTTAATATGAACGGTGTCCAAGTTGGCTCTGTTAGACTGCCACTTGTGCCATTAACAGAAACCGAGGTCAATGAACTAAAAGTTCAGCTCAGCCCTTCGTTAAGCTTTTTTGTTAGTTAATAATAAAAAAAGAAAATCTTTCAATTATCTCCAAATTAAAAAACGGGGCTGACCAAGAAGTCATGAAAATGACCTTTGAAGGTCCAGCCCCTTTTCAATGTATATAAAGCGAACGGTAAACAACACCCCATGCCCACCTAGCTGACTTCATTCAAAAATGAATACTATCTATCCCTAATAAGAAAAAAGAGCTGTACTTCTAAAGTCAACAATTGAACTTTAGAAGTACAGCCCCTATCCATTAATCATTTTAACAATACCTTATTCAAAACGATATTCCTTTTTTAAATCATTTAATTTTTCCAAGCTTTTTAAATTAAAATCTGTCTCTTCACTCTTAAGCTTTTCATGTAATTGATTCCATGCAATACTTAGTGATTCTTTATACTCTAAAACCTCTCCTTGATAGCTTTTTAAAGAAGAAAGTGGCATCCAAGCTTTCTCAAATTGAGCTAACGCCTTTCTTTCATGAAAGAATACACCTTCTGTTTGCTTTGGGTGATGCAAATCCCCTTGTTGTGGATGTTTTTTGACAGCAACCACTTTTACAAGTGCTTTATTTTCGGCCTCTTTCACCTGCAAACATTCCCCTATATAAACGCCTGTTTTATATACAGCCTGCACAATCTGCGCTTCCACGATATCCCACCTCTCCATTTATGAAGTCCAAAAGCATCTGTACATCAGAAATTTATAAACCGGGAACTAATAAAGTAAATAAATTCCACATAAATTCAGAAATAGGCACTAAATTCTCCTCAGCATAGCCCTTTAAGCTTTCTGACCCACTAAAAAAATCAATGATAATAAAAGTGAAAGTCACCAACACAACAAAAATCGTTGAAGCTAATATGACTGCTAGCAGTGCGATATAGGCCATTACTACTCGAAATACCCACCTTAACCAAGTAGGAATTTCCTTAATCTTTTTTAATATTTCCACTTAGGCTCCTCCTTACGTTCAAAACTCACTATGTTTCTATCGTACCAAAAAAGCCCTAAATAATGTGAAAAAATAAATGAAGATCAAGTGAATATTCGAGTAAATACACTATTTAGATAAGCCAACTTTTTTCAAAATCCCATCGATCGGTACACCATCAGGAGTCGATATATCACTAAAGTCAAACATTCTTAAGTCCACTTTGCCATTACTCGATACACTAATTGGTTGCTCATCCTCTTCTTGTTTAGATGATTCGACAACATTTATTTCTACTTCTGACGGCTCTTCTTCTCTATCATCTAATTGAGCAACTTCCAACGTTGTTTCTTCATCGATTGGAAGTGTGTTTGTTTGCTCGTGATTGCTAAATTGTATAAATGCTATAGTCCAAACCGCAATAAAAATGAAGCAAGTCACACTAATGAACCATATTTGACGTTTTTTCACAGGTTGAACCCCCTTTTCATGACCACTTATATAGGTCTATACTACCACAAACTGCAAATGTAGTCAGTAAGTCTTATTAACTAAAAACAGACTTTAACTAGTCAAATAGAAGGGTTTTAATCAAAAAAGAAGTACATATGCAAAAAAACCACAACAAAGGTCGTATGGACCTAATTGCTGCAGTTTTTTTAAATTAAGCCATCCATTTTGGCGGCATATTTTTCCCCCAGTATACATCCCCTAAATTATGATGACCTTCATGACCATCTAAGAATGTATGATAATGAAAATTAAACCAATGCCCTTTTTTCGGTGGTTGATCTCTTCGAACGTGAAAACGAAATATATCTTCTCCACTCTCTTCATTATATAAGTGAAAAATCTTTTCACCTGAACCATTCGTTGGTTTGGATGATAATTTTACTTGTTTCCACTCATTTTCCGTTAATTGATTAGTTGTCTCTGCAACGACTTCTGACAGCTTTGGTAAAATCTCGTCTTGAAACGGTTTTTCGATCTGTTTGGATATCGTTTCACCAAATTTGAGCATGCTCATATCATAAGCAAATTGCAAAAGGTAATTTGTATAAACTTCAGCAGATGACACATCTCGATGTATGTATTTATCCGTACTTGAAGGAAGAACGGCATGGAACAAAGCATATTCACTTTCATCTACTTTATAAATATTAGGTTTTTCATACACTGATTTTGACAAACGTAATGGCTCTTCTGCATAAACCTCTCGATAATCGGTTCCAGTCGTAACAAGACCAATCGATAGAAGCGCTGTAGAGACTAATAAGCCACGTTTTATCCAAGAAAACATAAAAAAACGCCCCCTCACCAATTAATAGATAATTCTATCATCTCATAATATTGGTGAAAAGGCTATGACTTTTTATTATATAATACATGTTAAAAATAGAAAATCCCTATATATTTTAAGGTAAATTTGAAGCTCCCATTAAATAACGATCACATTCTCTTGCGGCTTCTCGGCCTTCGTGAATAGCCCACACAACTAAACTTTGACCACGACGATTATCTCCAGCTGCATAAACTCCTTCAACACTTGTTACATATTGACCGTATTCTGCTTTAATATTAGAGCGCTTATCCGTTTCTAACTTCAATTGTTGAATAATCTTTTCTTCAGGGCCAGTAAACCCAACTGCTAATAATACTAAATCAGCTGGCCAAACTTTTTCTGAACCTGCAATAGGATGACGAGTCTTTTGTCCATTTTCATCAATTTTAGTTTCAACAGAAATGGTATGAAGCTCTTTTAAATTTCCATTTTCATCCCCAACAAATTTAGTTGTCATTAATTGATAGGCCCGCGGATCATTACCATAAACAGCCTTTGCTTCTTTATGGCCATCATCTACCGTATGAACAATTGGGAACATCGGCCATGGATTATTAGCTGGTCGCTCCTCTAATTTGGTTTTATTAATATCAAATTGAGTGATCGACTTCGCCCCGTGACGGACTGATGTTGTAATGCAGTCTGTTCCAGTATCCCCACCACCAATAACAATAACGTGTTTATCTTTCGCATCGATATAGTCTTGATCTTGAAAATTTGAATTTAATAAACTTTTCGTATTTGCCGTTAAGAAATCCATAGCAAAGTGAATACCATTTAATTCACGGCCTTCCACTTCTACATCACGAGGTTTAGTAGCACCGGTACATAATATAACAGCATCAAATTCCTTATCTAACTCAGCTGTTGTAATATCTTTCCCTACCTCCATGTTAGCTTTAAATAGAATCCCTTCTTCCTCTAAAAGCTTTACACGACGTTCAACGATATGGTTCGCTAACTTCACATCTGGAATTCCATATGTTAATAGGCCACCAATACGATCCTCACGTTCAAAAACCGTAACTAAATGACCGGCTTTGTTTAATTGTGCTGCCGCTGCTAGTCCAGCTGGGCCAGAACCTACAACAGCTACTTTTTTCCCGGTTCTTGTTTTAGGTGGCTGGGGCGTAATCCAGCCTTCCTGGAAACCTCTTTCGACAATGTGGTACTCAATGCTTTTAATGGATACAGCGTCATCACTAATCGCTAATGTACAGGAACCTTCACATGGAGCTGGACAAACCCTTCCTGTAAATTCCGGAAAATTATTTGTTTTGTGGAGGCGGTCAAGTGCTTCACGCCATTTCCCGCGATAAACGAGATCGTTCCATTCTGGAATGAGATTGTAAACAGGACAACCGATTTCTCCTGAACCAGCCATTGTTGTACCCGTTTGACAAAAAGGGACGCCACAGTCCATACACCTTGAACCTTGCTTCCTTAAAGAAGCTTCCGGCATAATGATTTGAAACTCCTGCCAATTTTTTGTTCTTTCAAATGGATCCCGCTTCGTTGGGTTCTCTCTTTTATATTCTAAAAATCCTGTTGGTTTCCCCATTCATTTCACTCCAAACTGCATTCTATTGTTCTGAATTCATATGGAGAGGAGGCTGAGACAAAAGAGTTTAACGAACAAAAAATCCGAACTTAATATTCGTTGCTCCCTTAGAGAGGTAGACTCACTAAAGGAGTGTCTAGTTCGTATCTTTGCTTAAACACTTTCGTTTTGTCCCAGTCCCTTCTATTATTTTCCACTAACTCGCGATTTATCGTTTTTATTTTCATCAAACGCAGCCATCACTGCATCAACATCCGCTAACCCCTCTTGTTTAACACGCTCAATCGCTTCAAGCATTCGTTTATAATCTTTTGGAATGACTTTAACGAACTTCTTAATTTCATTTTGCCAATTTCCGAGAATGCTCTTCGCTACTTGACTATTTGTATATGACTGATGTTTTTCGAGCATCGATTTTAATAACGATAAATCGATATCCGTTAATACTTCTTCAAGTAAGACCATTTCTTTGTTGCATTTATTAGCAAAATCACCATGCGGATTATATACAAAGGCAATCCCGCCTGACATACCAGCAGCGAAGTTTTTACCTACCGTTCCTAAGTTTACAACGACTCCACCTGTCATGTATTCAAGGCCATGATCTCCTACCCCTTCAACAACAACAGATGCACCTGAATTCCTGACCGCAAAACGTTCGCCTGCATTTCCATTAATATACGCTTCTCCACTAGTTGCCCCGTAAAAAGTCGTATTACCAATCAAAATGTTTTCTTCCGCTTTAAAGGTAGAATTCTTCGGTGGATAGATGATTAATTTACCACCAGATAATCCTTTTCCTGTATAGTCATTGGCATCACCTTCTAAAGTGATCGTCATTCCTGTTGGTAGAAAAGCTGCCAAACTTTGACCGGCAGACCCGTGCAATTGAATATTAATCGTATCCTCTGGTAAACCTTTTAAACCATAACGTTTACTGATTTCACTTCCTACAATTGTTCCAACTACACGATCAATGTTTTTCACTTCTGATTCAATAAAGACTTTTTCACCATGTTCAATGGCTGCTTTACTTACTGGCAATAGTTTGCGGTGATCAAGTGAAATTTCAAGTTGATGGTCTTGCTCAACCGTTTTATAGTTTTTCGCTTGTGAATTTACTTCTGGTTTATAAAGCAAATTCGATAAATCAATTGTTTTTGCTTTATCATTTTCAATGTTGGGATTCACTTCCAAGACGTCCGTACGACCGATCATCTCATCAAATTTACGGAACCCTAACTCAGCCATAATTTCACGAATTTCCTCCGCTATAAAACTCATAAAATTAACTACATGCTCAGGCGATCCCATATATTTTTTTCTTAACTCAGGATTTTGTGTTGCAATTCCGACTGGACATGTATCTAAATGACAGACACGCATCACAATACAACCTAAAACGACTAAAGGAGCTGTAGAGAACGCATATTCTTCAGCACCTAATAAGGCAGCTGTGACAACATCTTTTCCTGTCATTAACTTCCCATCAGTTTCTAAAGTGACACGACTCCGTAAATTATTTAATAGGAGTGTTTGATGTGTTTCTGCTAACCCAATTTCCCAAGGTAAACCTGTATGCTTAATACTTGTTCTGGCAGCAGCCCCTGTTCCACCATCATATCCACTAATAATAATGCCATCGGCCCTACCTTTAGCAACACCAGCAGCAATCGTGCCTACACCTGTACCAGCAACTAATTTAACACTAACTTTTGCTGCAGGATTTGCGTTTTTTAAGTCGTGAATTAATTCCGCTAAATCTTCAATTGAATAAATATCATGATGTGGTGGTGGTGAGATAAGACCAACCCCAGGTGTTGAACCACGAACTTCAGCCACCCATGGATACACTTTGTTACCAGGTAATTGTCCACCTTCTCCAGGTTTTGCCCCTTGTGCCACTTTGATTTGAATTTCATCAGCATTGACTAAATAATGACTTGTCACACCAAAACGACCTGATGCTACTTGCTTAATCGAACTTCTTCTCAAATCACCATTTTCGTCCGGAGTAAAACGCTCTGGATGTTCCCCACCTTCACCTGTATTGCTTTTCCCTCCGATTCGGTTCATCGCAATCGCTAATGTTTCATGTGCTTCTTGAGAAATCGAACCAAAGGACATTGCTCCCGTTCTAAAACGTTTAAAAATTTCAGAAGCAGGTTCAACCTCTTTTAATGGAACAGAAGGTCGGTCACCCTTAAACTTTAACAAGCCCCTTAAAGAAGTTTGCTGTTTCGTTTGTTCATTAATGGCGGTTGAATACTTTTTAAATAGCTTAAAATTATTAGAACGACAGGCATTTTGAAGCATATGAATCGTGTGAGGATTGTATTGATGCGGATCACCATCACGTCTCCACTGCAAATCATCACCTGCATCAAGTGTTTTATCGACACCTTCTTGATTTGAATAAGCCCTAGCATGACGCTTTAAAACTTCTTGTTCAATAACAGCTAGACCAATTCCACCAATCCTAGTCGTTGTCCAAGTGAAATATTTGTTAATGACCTCATCTGATACACCAACGGCTTCAAAAATTTGCGCTCCTCGATAACTTTGAATCGTGGAAATGCCCATTTTTGATAGGACTTTCATAATCCCTTTTGTTGCTGCTTTTACATAACGGTTAACAGATTCGACATAGGAATAATCTTCAATTAAACCATCTTGAATTAACCCATCAACAGAATCAAAAACTAAGTAAGGGTTAATTGCTTCCGCACCATACCCTAATAAAACCGCGTGATGGTGAACTTCCCTTGGTTCCCCAGATTCTAATAAGATACTTACTTTTGTTCTTGTCCCTTTTCGAATTAAATGATGATGTAACCCACTAACAGCTAACAAGGAAGGAATGGCCGCAAAATTCTGATTCATTCCTCTATCACTTAATACAATGAGTGAATAACCTGCTTCAATCGCACGATCCGCCTGCTCAAACAGTTGTTCCAATGAAGCTTCTAGACTTCCTTCATTCCCCACTTTAAACAAAATCGATAACGTCGTAGCTTTAAACCCAACCATTTTATTATGGCGAAGTTTGGCTAATTCTTCGTTATTAATAATCGGATATGGTAAATGAATATGTCTACAACTTGAAGGCAAAGGGTTTAATAAATTTTGTTCAGCACCGATTGTTGTCCCCATCGCTGTCACAACTTCTTCACGAATCGCATCAATTGGCGGATTTGTCACTTGTGCAAATAATTGCTTGAAATAATTATATAAAAGCTGTGGTTTTTTTGATAAAACCGCTAGTGGCGAATCATATCCCATTGAACCTACTGGATCAACACCATCTTTAATCATTGGCGTAATCATTTTAGAGAGTTCTTCGTACGTGTAACCGTAAGCAAGTTGCCTCTCTTTCAATTTAGAAAAATCTGTATTTTCAACATTCGATGTTTCTAAAACATCCTCTAATTGGATTAAATGATCAGCTACCCACTCTTGATAAGGGTGCTCTTTAGCAATTTCTTCTTTAATTTCTTGATCAGGGATAATTCGACCTTCTTCAGTATCAACCAAAAGCATATGCCCTGGGTGCAAACGCTCTTTATATAATACATTTTCAGGTTCTATTTCCAAGACACCCACTTCAGATGACATTAAAATATAATCATCCTTTGTCACGTAATATCTCGAAGGTCTTAAGCCATTACGATCTAAACAGGCACCAATTTGTTTTCCGTTTGTAAAGACGATCGCTGTTGGTCCATCCCAAGGCTCCATTAAGGTACTATGGAATTGGTAAAAAGCTTTCTTTTCTGGACTCATTGCTTGATCATTTTGCCAAGGTTCCGGAATCATCATCATCGCTGTATGTTGCATGGAACGTCCAGCTAATGAGAGAAATTCTAGAGCATTATCAAACATGGATGAATCACTACCATTTTGATCAATAATTGGTTTAATTTTATCCATATCATCGCCAAATAACTGTGATTCAAATAATTGTTCACGAGCATGCATCCAATTCACATTCCCTTTAACGGTATTTATCTCACCGTTATGAATCATGTAACGATTCGGATGTGCTCTCTCCCAGCTAGGGAATGTATTTGTACTAAACCTTGAATGGACAAGCGCCAATGCTGATTCAAAGTCCGGATCATTGATATCTAAATAAAATTGATTTACTTGTTCCGTCGTCAGCATTCCCTTATACACAATGGTACGACTAGATAAGCTTGTGAAATAAAAAGACTGTCCTTCGGGAACAAATTCAGCCGTTTCATTTTCTGCCCGTTTTCTAATCACATATAATTTCCGTTCAAATTCATCTGTACTTTTCATTTGTGTTGGCTTCTTGATAAAAATTTGGCGAATAAATGGCATCGCTGATTTTGCTGCATTACCAAGCATTGAATCATCAGTTGGCACATTCCGCCAGCCAAGTAGTTCTACATTCTCTTCTCTAATAATTGTCTCTAGTTTCTTTTCCGCAAGTTCTCTTTGATGAGCATCTTGTGGCAAAAACAGCATCCCTACACCATATTCATCTTCATTCGGAAGAGTCATTTCCTCTGCTTGGCAGACCTTTTTAAAGAAACGATGTGGAAGTTGTAAAAGAATACCGGCACCATCACCTGTATTCACTTCGTCCCCCTGGCCACCTCGGTGTTCCAAATTACGTAAAATATGAAGTGCATCATCAACAACTTGATGTGATTTCTTTCCTTTCATATGAGCCAAGAAACCGATACCGCAATTGTCGTGCTCAAATTGCGGGTCATACAGGCCTTGTTTCTTCGGGTATCCAGCGTTCCGCATTGGCATCAACCTTTCTCCAAAAAATAAATTCAATCAACTCTCCCCAAATAATTTCGAGCTAATATACAGTATTATATCATTTTTCTGACATTTCGGCAAATTAAAAATTATAAACCCCTCATATGAAAACGCTTTCTACCAAGCGTTAAAAGGTATTTTTCCATCCCCTCTCTATTACCTATATGAGCATTTAATGTATATTAATAACTTTAAATTGAATAAAAATACAAACACTCCTTTCTCTAATCATTTTATTATAAAAGTATAATACCAGCGTACAGATGTTTAACGACGAACAAAACAAACAACAATCACTGAATTTGTTCGCTTTTACAACAGTCCGTTTCCTTATATATGTAATAAAATCAGTCTTTGGTCTGATTCCTTTTCGACAATTATCTTTTTAAATAGTTTAAGGATACAAAAAAAGGGGCATGTAATCTTTTTGAATACGTAAGTACGAAGATTGTAAATTCCTATAAATTCATTCATAATAAAATCAAGGAATCTTACCATTTAAACCAGTTTTTAATCCTCAAAACGGAAATGAAACTTTCTTCTAAATAAATACGTAAATAAAAGAAAGAACAATTAAAATCGGAGGTATTTTTTATGACAAATCAATCGACAAATTCTCCATTGATTAAGGAAGAAATCGAAAAACATATAAAGCAAGAAAAAAATATTGATGCGATCCTCGAAAAACTACAATCATTAGGCGAAGATGAACAAAAACAAGCGGGCGAATCTTTAGAAGCTTTAAAACGCCCAGTTAAAGAAATGATGAATGATCAATCCAACCAACTGCCTAACCAATTATACCAATTAAAAGAAATGGTTAGTCAATTAGAGCCTGATTATTTAAATGATGGTCAGCTAAAAAAATGGGTTAATAAATTATTAAAAAGAAGCCCTATTGAGGCCTATACAAAAAAATATCAAACAGTCGAAGCACAAGTAGAACAAGTGATCGAAGGGTTATTGAGCGGACGTGATAAACTTCAAGAAGACAATGTTATGCTGCAACAATTAAAAGAAGTGGCTAAACAACGCATTCATAATTTAAACGTTCAAATTGATAATGGCAATCAACTACACGAAATGCTAGAGCAAGAAATGGATTCAGAGCAGTGGAAAGACAACCCGAATGAATTAAAAAAGGGGCAAGTGAAAATTGTCACGAGGGTCAAAAATATGTCTCAAGCCGTTATGGTTCTTCAGCAATCCTTAGCTTCCGTTGACTTAATTATTGATAATAATGATAAACTTGAGGAAGCGATTTTTAATGCCATTACAATGACAAAAAACATCATTACGGTCACTGCTTCTATTCAATTAGCATTAAATAATCAGCAAAAAGTGATCTCTGCTGTTCGAAATGTTAATGAAGCAACAGAATCCATGCTATTATCCAATGCACAATTATTAAAAGAAAATACTGAACAAACCTTAAAGACATTAGAAGAACCTGCGATTGCGATTGAAGCTTTTAGAAAAGCCTACAATCAAGTTTTTGAAGCGATTGAATTAACTGAACAATCAAATGAACGAATTGTGACAAGCGGAAAAAAATTCATTGAAGAAATGGACACTCTTAATAAAGAAATGAAAACGAAATTAATCGGCAAATAAATGCAAACAGAGACCCAAAAAAGGAGGAGAAATGATGAAAGATTTAATGGATTCACCATGGCTACGCTTTTTTACCCCCGCCCACAAAAGAGCTGTGGATGAACATCTCCTTCGTGATGAAGCAACAACTAAATTACTGAAAACTGGGGAAAAGTTAATTGATCATTTAATCTCAAAAGCACCAGGTTATAATCAAAAAAGAAGCTTACGTCGCAAGCAAAAACAATCAATCGTCCGCTTAAAGATCAACCATAAATTTATTAAACTTCAATTGCTAGATACAAAATATTCAGTCTCACCAATTCAAAAACGTATTACAATTATTTGTTATCGTCATTATGTACGTTCCAAAAATGGTGTAGGGATTTGTAAGGAAGCTTCTATAAACTATATGAAAGATGGAACATGGCATGTTAGATCTTTAAAACAGTCTTCACTCTTTCAAGGGATATTTTTTCGAATCCACCGACTTGATGAAGCTTTTTCTCAAGGACAAAGCCAATCAGAAGGTTCACTTGAATTATTAGATAAACAAAAAGAACTCCTCGGAGCTTCTAAAACAGACCAACTTCCACTATTACTAGAAGAATCGAAACGATTTTTTGATTCGGTCGAGCAATTCTCAATCGATCCATTAATTCAAAACCGCTTAGAGCGCTTAATCAAACAAGCGAGTAAATTAAGTTCTGATTTTGATTTACTTGATTACGAGGAAAAACATATTGTAAGAAGGATGTTTAAAGAGGATGTCCCCAAACTATTAAATACGTTTTTGTCATTATCGCTTAAAAACCAACTCGAACAAAAAGAAAACATTTTTGTAACCTTATCAAAAATGGAACTTACCTTAATTGACTATCATAATCAATTAGAAAAAGCACGAGTGGAAAAAATGAACCATCTCATCAGGCTCCAAGAAATGAGATATAATCGAGATTGAAGGTTCTGTTTTCATTTTATTGTCAACAATCGTCATCATAATCATAGATTGTTAACATACAGAATAAAAAATGAACGTCGTTTGCGTTCATTTTTTTTAAAACGTTTCGTTTTATGGTAAAATGATGGGACAGTTTGTTTTTTAGTTTTTTACTGCCCGTTATGATAGTTCTGCAGAAAAGCTAAATTAACGAACAAATAGATAAATGAATGACCGATAGAAAAGGAGTGAAAGTCTAAATGGATCGTAAAGAAGCACAACAATTAATTGGGTTTACCGTACAATATACCGATCAACATAAAGGTACATATTTAGCCCGTTTAGATGATTTAATTTTGGAACCTCGAAAGCCTTTTCGTGGACAAATTACCATCCTTGCCCTACTTTCTTTACCGACATTAATCGTCGACAAGCAGCAAGAGGCTTTTTATCCCTTAATTAAAGAAGGGGTCAGTTTGGAATGTTCCGGTCAATCTTTAGAAAAAACAGATTTTAAAAACGATTTATCCTATAACGAGTCTTTACTTCTCGCTTACGAAAACCGGATAAAACAATTATCATATAATGAAGATTTTTTTGAGATAGAATTCCTTAACTCAAAAAAACAACAGCTCCTTACTAAATGTTTAGCTATTCGGCCCACTATTGAACTTGAAGATTATATTAAATACACATTTGAAGAGCGTAACGAGCATTTTGTATTAATTGATGAGCATGGCGGTATTCTAGACCTTGATGACTGCCCTTTTGAATTAATGTGGCAAATCGATTCGACTAATTATAGCGGTTATTATATCGGGGCTGGTCAATTTGAATCTAATGACAAACAGATGTATTCGCCAATCGACGGGGATTGGATTTTTATTCACAAAGATCAATTTGATCCTTATATGATCTTAAGGCAAGAGCTTGAACCACAAGTACTTGAGGCGTTTGAAAAAAGCTTAATGAGCTACGGACTTACACATGATGATTTGATTGAATGCCATAACACATTATTGCGTCAATTGCTCAGTCAAGAACAAACATCCGATTTTTCAGGTACCAACTTCCTAACTTATAAAACGAATCAAGGGATTACAATGGTATTACATCATTATGATCGCAAATTAAAAAAAGGCAAAGAAGACATCATTTACGACCGCTTTGAATTCACGACAGAGAATGGCAAACGTTCGATTTTTACGTATACAAACGAATATTCGGTTTAAAGGAACTCCCAAAAGCCTTTTTAAGAGCTTTTGGGGGTTTTTATTTCAAGTTATTTGAATTTAGCACCAAAAATGCTTGGACAATTCCCAAGCAGCAACTTTTCAACAAACTTTTTAGTACTTGAGAGGCCCTCCGGCTCCGCTCCCGAGATGGGGGCACGCTTTCCGCAGGACGCGGAGGCGAGTGTGGAACTAACTAGCTGGGCCGTTTTTATCTGCTCTTAATTTATTAGGACTTCCTGATTGCACTTCGTAATTTCTTAAAATCATTCCGTTTGATTTTTTCATATTAAAATTCTCATAATAAGGAACTAATTCATCATCACAGCATAAATCAATCATATAAATATGGTCAAGCTCTTTTAACATTCGCTTTACTAATTCGTAGCCTATGCCTTTATTTTTATATTCTGGCAAAACTTCAAGGAAAGGAATATAGGCAGACAGTACTCCATCACTAATTGCTGTTATAAACCCAACTACTTGATTAGTATTATCATCTACTGCCACAATCACTTTACTACTGTTTTCTAACAATTTTAAATGCGTTTGAGCATTAGGAGGATTAAGCCAACCATCAAAGAAACCTTTCAACGTATTAGCAGTAATACCTTCAAGACAATTTTTGTATATCACTATATAACAGCCCCTAAATGAAAATTAATTCAGATGATATACCAGAAGTAAACTAACACCATATCCTGTGTTATCTCTGAAACAAAAACTTGGTTGATAAAATCTCGTTTAACAAGACTTTATCAACCAATTATACCTTTTAAGGCGTTCTTTATTTACTCTTCGTCTTCTACATAAATGATTTCGACACCACAGGCTTTTAATGTATCGATAATTTGTTTGTTAAGTTCTCGATCATAACAAAGCCCAATCGATTCGACTAGTTCTAATTCCTCTAAATAGCCTTTTTCAGCATCTTCGACAAGCTCGAGTAAATCTTCCATGTTATCAACTGATAACTTTGCTTTTAATTGTTCTATATTCATTTGTTTTTATCCCTCATTACTTTTGTTTTGATGACAGAGAATCGGTCATTTGTTTCCAGACGGAACCTTTGGCTTCTTCCCCACCTTCAATTCTTTCTAACGCCATTTTCACTTGAAGAGCTACTTCAAATTCCGGATCATTTTCTGCTTCTTTTAAGGCTTCAATCGCCGATGCATCACCTACTTCATTTAAAAACATCGCGGCTCTCCAGCGAACAAGTTTATTTTTGTCTTTTAAAGACTCGATTACTTCTGGCATAGCTGCTGGATCACCGATATCGGACAAACAGTCGCCAGCAGTACGACGAACAGTTACAGAAGAGTCTTTTAAAGCTTTATATAAGAGTGGCAATACAATAGGCTTCTCGATCATCCCTAAATACATCGTAGCCAACCTTCGAATCGATGCTTTTTCATCCTCTAGTGCTTTTTCTAAAACTGGCAAATCTTCTTCGCTCGGATCCATCCTGTCTAGTATTTCATAACGCTCACGCCAGTCTTCTTTATCAAGCATTTCAAGTGTCACTTTTATATAACGATTCGTTGTAATACGCTCAGCCCCTGCCTCTCCTTCTCCACGGTTAGCAGCTTGTACTAATTCTTTTAAGCGTTCTTCCGAATAAGCAGCTGAGACTTCTTCTCGTACTTCCTTTGCTATCTCATCTAACTCACCATATCGTACCCCTTGGTCAACCCATTTTCTCTCCAAGACGACATTATCAGAATCAGATTGAGCTTTAGCTAGTGCTTCAACAAAACGTTCTGGCAAACCTTCACGCTTTTCTTGCTCTCCATCTGATAGTTTGATTTGCATCGGAATTCCTTTAAACATTTGTAATTGAACGGTCACTTCACCAAAATGCTCAGTCGCTTTTTCTTCCGCTTTTAATGCTTCAGCGTTCTCGCCAAAAATCGCTCTTACTTTCGGTAAAATAAGTTTCCAATCGACTTTCGGATGACGATCAATGGCAATAAAGTCAGCTACATGATAGACAGCCTTTACCCCTTCAACCTCAAATAACTCTTGTATATTTTTCGGTGCTGTATCCTTATTTTTCACAGTATAACTATGACCTGACTCCCCGCCTAAACTTTCACTTAATGTAAGTTTCATTGTATTTGGACTAGGTGTTGGTTCGATTGATTGAATATACAATCTATCCAGCCTCCTTCTTATTGAATTCTTTATTGATCTTACCATATTCAGCAGGATGCTGCCAATTTAACAACCGACAGCTATTACCGTATTTTAGTCATTGACTCCTTTCAAATTCTATATTATTTCACAAAATTAATTCAGAAAATTGAGTGTTTGTCTGTTATACTATAGAAAAGGGAGGTTATAAGACATGCGTTTTGCGTTTTTATCAGATATTCATGGCAACGCCACTGCACTAGAAGCAGTCATTCATGATATTCGCCAACAAGAAGTTGATCAAATTTTTATTCTAGGAGATATTTGTTTCCGTGGTCCTGAGCCAAAACGTTCACTTGATCTAGTTCGTTCCCTTGATGCAACTGTTATCAAAGGAAACGCAGATGAGTGGCTTGTAAAAGGTATTTCTAAAGACGAAGTTCCAGAAGAAGCACTTGCCATTATGAATGAAGAACGTGAATGGACACTACAAAGACTTGAAGACGAAGATTTAGAATATCTAGCAAATCTTCCGACAGAATTAGTCATTGAAGATGGTTTAGACATTATTATTCATGCCTTTCATGCCACACCAAATGATTTACTAGGTGTCGTCTTGCCTGACGAAACAGAAAAAATTGAAAATGAAATTATGCAACGTGATGAAGCCGATTTATTCGTATATGGGCATACTCATTTGCCATTTGTTCGTTCATTACTCGGTAAAAATGTCGCAAACACAGGTAGTGTAGGAATGCCATTTGATGGACATCCACTCGCTTCCTACTTAATTGTTGAGATTGAGGATGGTCGACACCGTCTTCACTTAAACCGAGTACCATATAATCGTGAACATGTTGTTGAATTATACAAGCAAGGTAGCTACCCTAATATCGAAACAATGGGACGAGTTATCTTTTACGCGGTAAAACCGTAATATTATGATCAAAAAAACACTGGAATCCCAGTGTTTTTTTGATTACATCATTATCATACATCGCTTAACAATGATCGTTATATGCTTGAGCAAGGTTGCGGATAATATTTTCGGGAGCTTCCCCTTCAATATGCTCTCTTGGGATAAAGTGTACGACTTCTTTTCCTTTTAATAAAGCCATTGACGGTGAAGATGGTGGAATATCACCAAAATAGCTTCTCATTGTTGCAGTCGCTTCTTTATCTTGACCAGCAAAAACAGTAACAAGATGATTTGGCGTTTTATCATGTTGTAATGACGTAATCGCTGCTGGCCTTGCTAACCCAGCGGCACAGCCACAAACAGAATTTACAACAACAAGTGTTGTGCCCGCTGCATTTTCCATATACTCTTGAACGGCCTCTTCTGTTATTAACTCTTTAAATCCTGAATCTGTTAATTCTTTTCTCATCGGTAAGACCACTTGTTTCATATACTCTTCATATGCCGTTGACATCGTATCGACTCCTTTAACGTTCCTTTAAATTTAATTCTAATTGTTTTTTTACAAAGTATGGCTTTAATGTATCAAATAAATAAGCAACCGATTGAAACGCGTACAATCTTTCTACTCCTAAGCCATTTTGAAACACGAGTAAACATGGAACACTTTCAATCTTCCACTTTTGAGCAAAATGAGCGGCATGATTGATATTCAATTGATTAATTGTTATCTGCTCATTGGTTGCTTCCACAATTTCAATCATTTTAGAGGCCAATTTACACGTACCACATAAGGGTGTGTAAACATATAAAAACTCAACAGAGTCTCTTTGATTTAACTTATGCTCAAAACGTTCAATCGATATTTCCTTCATTTTGTTCCCTCATTTAAACACTCTCTAGATTCTTATCTATTTTAACAGATTATCACTCATCTCGCACGGGTGACTTTCTTGAGAGCATTATTCTTAAAGTCACCTTATAGCAGACAAATTTCATTTCCGTTCTATAATAACGGATGATTACATTTTGGTCATAGCTTGCTTCGACATAATCATTTACGTTAGTTTATAAATCATTTGATCAAACGCAATAAGTGTCGGTGTAAAAAACTGGTTCGCCTCGTTTAAAAGCGACTCTTCCGCGCCTGCATAACGAGAGCTAATATGAGTCATAATCAGTTGTTTTACATCTGCTTTTTTCGCTAATAAAGCAGTAGCTTCAATCGTTGAATGACCAAATTGTAGCGCATGTTCACGTAAGTCACTTCTAAAAGTAGCTTCATGAATAAGTAAATCGGCTCCGGCGGCAAATTCTACTAATTTTTCGGAAGGTCTTGTGTCTCCGGCAATGACAACTTTACGTCCTCGTTTTGGTTCACCAACAAAATCTTTTCCATTTAGAATTGTTCCATCTTCTAACCGAATTTGTTCTCCCTTTTTAATTTGCTGATAAATCGGACCTGGTGGAACTGCAAATGGTTTTAATTTATCGATTAGAAGCTCCCCTGGCTTTTCCGCTTCCACTAATTTATAAGCAAAGCTCGGCATCACATGATCAAGTTCAAGAACTTCTACTTTTACACCATCTTCATCAAACAGCGGTCCACTTTTAGTCACTTCAACAAACCGAATCGGATATTTTAAATACGTATGTGATACTTTTAAGGCTTGTGTCACAAAGTCTTCTAGGCCAGGGGGCCCATAAATAACTAATTCAGATGTCGCTCCTTGAAAAGAACGTGACCCGATAATTCCTGGTAAGCCAAAAATATGATCGCCATGAAGATGGCTAATAAAGATCTTCTCTATTTTTGATAAAGAAATAGGCGTTTTTAAAATTTGCTGCTGTGTCGCCTCCCCACAATCAAATAACCATTGAATGCTTCTTCTTTTTAAAAAACGTAACGCAAGGGCACTAACATTTCGTTCCGTCGACGGGATTCCGGCCCCTGTACCTAAAAAATAAAATTCCAAACTTATTCCTCTTTTCCTAGCTAATCATATTAACTAGTATACCATGCCACAAAAAGGACAAACATCAAAGAATCTCGCCATACAAAAAGAACGTACTACAATTGTACGCTCTCTACTCCTATTCAAATGAGAAGATTAAACAAACTCTCATTTTTATTGATCTCGTGAAATCCGAAACCTTTCTTTTCTAAACGATGGATAAACTGTTCATAATCTTGATTACATTTGAGTTCAATTCCAATTAACACCGGTCCATTGGATTTGTTATTTTTCTTTGTATATTCAAATCTTGTGATATCATCATTTGGCCCTAACACTTCTTGAATAAATTCTCTTAAAGCACCCGCACGTTGAGGGAATTGAATAATAAAATAATGCTGCAACCCTTCATAAATTAAAGAACGCTCAGACATTTCCTGCATTCGGCCAATGTCATTGTTTCCTCCACTTACGACACAAACGACGGTTTTGCCTTTAATTTCTTCTTGATAAAAATCTAAAGCGGCAATCGGCATCGCTCCCGCTGGTTCAGCAACAATCGCGTTTTTATTATAAAGTTCCAAAATAGTTGTTGAAATCTTTCCTTCAGGCACAAGGGTAATATCGTCTAATAATTGCTGGCAAATTCGAAAAGATAAATCTCCGACTCGCTTAACAGCGGCACCATCGACAAATTTATCAATCGTTTCTAGTTCAATTACCTTTCCTTGTTTCAGTGATTCCTTCATTGAAGGTGCTCCCACAGGCTCACATCCAATGATTTGTGTTAAAGGACTTATGCTTTTAATATAAGTGGCAAGCCCGCTTATGAGACCTCCACCTCCAATAGACGCAAAAACATAATCGATATTTTCATCAATATCATTCATGATTTCCAAACCAACTGTTCCTTGACCGGCAATAATGTTTTCTTGATCAAATGGATGAATAAAGCTCAGGTTTTCCGCTTCTCTTACTTTCATCGCCTCATTAAATGAATCATCAAAAGTATCGCCAGTTAAAATCACCTCGACAAATTCTTTTCCGAAAAATTTCACTTGGTCCACTTTTTGACGCGGAGTTGTTGAGGGCATAAAAATCTTCCCGTGAATTTTTAACTTATAACAGGAATAAGCAACACCTTGAGCGTGGTTTCCTGCACTTGCACAAATAATGCCATTTGCTCTTTCCTCATCTGTCAAACATGAAATTTGATAAAAGGCACCTCTCAGTTTAAAGGAGCGGACGACTTGCAAATCCTCTCTTTTTAAATAAACTCGGCATTGATATCTTTCTGACAAGACTTGATCATATTGTAAAGGTGTATGGGTTACAATATCTTTTAAACGTTGATTCGCAATGATGATGTCTTCTAATTGTACTAATTCCATGCTAAATTTCCTTTCGAATTATCATTTATAAGTATTTTCTGAATTTACGAATAAAACAATCTTATCATATGGTTACCCTTTTGATAAGACTTTGTTCACAAATATCTTAATCGCTTTAAAGTTTTAACACTTGCCATCAAGAAAATTTGATAAAGTGCGATATATATAACTCAACTTTCGCAGCGTATGATTGACCCTTAACCGTTGATAGAGATTGACTTTAGGGCGATACCATACTCAAATTGACTTTACAGGAACGGTTCAATCATTGACAGTCTGAACATACCTCTTAGTAGGCTGTTGAAGGAAACTGTGCACTAAAATGAAGAGCTTGGGTGGTCGCTACCAAACAGAAACCAGACATGGGAGTGATTTATGTTCTACTTGTTTCATGCCCTTCGGCTATCGCTCCCAAACAGACACTCCGCGTCCTGCAGGAACCTCATGAGCCTCCTCAGCACGCTTGCGGGGTCTCATTGGACGGTTTATTCGAGGCTGCTGAAAAACCTCGCTTATTTTTTGGGATGGAAAGGAGCGAACTAAAAAAGGGAAAGGAATAACCATTAATTGGTTATTCCTTTCCCTTTTTTCTCCTTTTATTCGGTCTAATTTCCCTTAATTTTGCTCTTTTTCATCGATTAGTTTCATGATTCGTTTCAGATTGACAACGAATATGGTCATAGCCGTCTGAAGGCTCATGCCAAACAGACCCGAGTTTTTCGCTTTTTTAAACCCGTGCCGATTCTTCATTTCTCCAAATTTAGCTTCAATCATATAGCGATCTCGTGCCAATGCTTGAAAGACTTCAGAGTTCTGAAAGTGTTCTTGTTCCCTATGTTCAGGTGATTTGATGGTCACCGAATAGGTTTTCGTTTTGGTTCCTTTATAACAACCTTCTTGCATGGGACAGGACTGGCAGATCTCCACATCAAAAAAGTATTTCATTTGAGGGTTCTTGTTTTCTTTTTGTCCTCGGTTATCTATCTTCTTCTTAAAAGCTAAATGACCAGCTGGGCAAGCGAACATGTCCGCATCTTTATTAAAAACAAATCCTTTTTGAGCGTTAGGGTGTTGAGTGATAATGGGGTGAAGCTTAGAAACAAGGTCAATCTTTCCTTCTTCTTTGGCGAATTGTAAATTGTCTTTCCCTGAATAAGCGGTGTCTCCAATTACGGTATCTATTTCTACTCCTGCGGCTCTTGTCTGATTCACTAAATCTTGTAAATAGCGACCATCCGCTTTTTCCCCCGTTGTGACAATCGCTGCGGTTATCAAACGGTCTGTGGTCATAGCCGTATGCGTTTTGTAACCGAAAAACGATTGGTCTTGTGATTTGTACCCAACACGCGCATCTGGATCATTGGATGGAACAGTGCCTTCTTGATAATCTTCTACGATTTCCTTTAAATAGTTCACTTTCTCTTGAATAGCTGGAATCGGTTCTAATTTCGCTTCTTGCTCGATCGTTTCAATTAATGTTTTACTATAGGCACACCATTCTTTTCCGTCATCACTTTTAGGCTTTTGTGGGAATTTTTCTTTCATCGATTCATCAAATTGATAAACGCTTTTCCTCACAAGTTTGGCTTTTTCTTTTATAAATCTTCCAGCGGTCATCGAATGATACCGCGAGGAACTGTGCGTTGAATCCACGATAACGGTGCTACTCATACGAATCTGATGCTGTTCAGCGATCTCCACTGTTTTGGCGATAAGAATGGTCAGTAAGTTTCCTTTTTCCTTTTCCTCTTTTCCTTCGTTCATCTCTTCTTCAATCGGTTTGATTCGTTGTTTTCTAAATTTTGATAAGAGGCTCGGATCAATGACATCATCTTCAGGGGCTAGATCTAAAAAGAACTTAATCGCTAAATCCGTTTTAGAACGAGCGACCAGATCTCGATCGGCTAAACTATAAAATTCCTTTAGAAGCAAATATTTAAACATTCGAATGGGAGGAACACCATTTCTTCCATTATCTAAACAATAAGCTCCCTTAAAAAGCTCATCTATAAAAGAAAAATCCACTAACTCCTTGATTCTTCTTAATGGATGATCAGGGTCGATCAGCTTTTCGTATAAATCAATATAAGGACTAAGAATCAAGGAAGATTGTTGTTCGATCATGTTTACCACCCATTCTGCTTTGTTTCTTTTATTATACAAGAAATTCAACGACCTAAAAACAAAATTTCCATATTTATGGGGGACTTTTTCAGCAGCCTCGGTTTATTCCTGCGGGAGTCTCCGTGTCTGTTTGTCCGCTTGATAATAGAATCGAATCTAGGTTCGGTTCTCCTCATGGAATAAAAAATAGTCATTACTTCAACGTACAAGAGCTTGAGAATGATTTTTCTTCAATGACTCAGTCCGTTACAGTTGTAAACAAATCCGTGTTGATACTCTGTACGTTAGCTAGACTAGCGAGCTTATTTCGATTGGAATCATGTCTTTTCATAACTAACAAAGTAAAGAAGAAGGTCCTTATGCGTTAGAAATAGCTGATTTGGGCATGGCGATATCATCAAGCATCTCCACGACACTTAGCGGACAAAACCATACGGAGACTCCCGTGGGAATAAACCGTGGAGCGAGACCCCGCAAGGCTTGCCGAGGAGGCTCGCCAGGTTCCCACAGGACGCGGAGTATGGTTTTGGGAGCGACAGCCGAAGCGCATTGTACATTGTCTATTTTTTCTTAATGCACAGTTTATCCGTTTTGTGTGATAATGCGTTCTTTCTTTCCAAACGTGTCAAGGGCATTTGTTTAAGAGCTTCCCTTTCGCTCTGCCAACTAGTTGAACGGATTTTCTCGATGCGAAAGTGGAGTATAAAACTAAAGGAAGTTCTTACATCATGGAAAAGGAAAAGTCATCATCCCTGCAGAAAATTCTTTGCTTTGACAGATTAATCGCTTTTTAAATGGTTCATGATGGCGTTTATTTTATTGATTGTAAGCGATTATCTGTTGATTATTTACGCTTGCAACACTATAATAGAATCGATACTTGACGGTGTCTTAATGAAGGAGGGTTGATAATGATAAAGAAAACAATTGCAGCCGTAACAGCTTTCCTTGCCATGTTACTGCTACCATTACATACAGTTTTAGCTGCAGGAGCCGATAGCAGTACTACTGAAGCCGCATCAGGTGGTATGGGCATGACGACTATTCTTTTACTGGTCTTATCAGTAGCAACACTTGTTACAATGGCTTATTTACTTATTCGTGATAATGGTTAACAAAAATAAAAACGTGTAGATTCCTATAAGAGGAACTACACGTTTTTTTAATTCGTTAAGTTATTCAATGCCTCATCCACTTGAGAGAGTACATATTTAATCGATTTAAAGGTTTCTAACTGTCGCTTTAAACTCGTGTTCCCATAAAAGGATTTAATCGCAACCGTTTCAAAATTATCGACAGTTTGCGTAATTTGGTTCGCATAAAGCTGATTCGGTTTATATTCCCTTACAAATGACTCAACCAATCTCTCCCATAATGCTGTTAATTCAGTCACTTCATCTGTAAAAGGTTTAACCTTCCCAAAAAAATCAGGTTCATAACCTTCCTGTCTCGCTTTATGAACAAAAAAATCATGAGCAAACTCATTTTTATCTCTTAACGCCTTATTAACATCGCGTAGTTGCTGTAGTTGTTCCTCCGTCATTTTACACCTCCACAATGAGCTTATCAAAAATAAAACATTGTGAAAAGGAAAGAACGCTCTACTAAGCACCCCTCTAATAAAAGAACAAGTAAAGAGACTGAAACAATTCATTACCAGACCTTTTTAACTTGGAATGAACATTTGCACAAAGGTCCGCCACCTTTTTTTCGGTTCCCCACCTGCTGCTAATGGCAATTCGGCTTCCTCAAATTCTTTAGCTACCTTTGATTCCATACTTTCTAGTCTAGTTTCCAAGCGGTTGAGCATTTTGACCATATCCTCAATCTCAGCACGATGTTTTAATAACTGGTAACTGACAACCTCGTCAGCTTTTTGTGAAAGACGTTGTTCTAAGTCCATCACTCGCTCAAGAACTTGTTCTAATTTTTGTTCATATTCATCCGTAGCAATCCGAGGTTTATCTGTCTTTGTTGCAATCATAGCACCTTCTATTTGAATTTCAACATCACGTAATTTTTTTCCATTGTTTAATTGACTTTTAATCGACTGTAATAATTCAACTTGTTCGGCCGTAAAGAAATAATGACCGTGCTCATTTGTTTCACATGGTAAGGCAAAGTATTTTACCCAGCGTTGGACGGTCGTAGGATTGACTGAAAGCTCTTCAGAAACTTCCTTCGTTTTAAATAATTTACTCATCATTTATCCCTCCGTTTATAACTT
Source organism: Alkalihalobacillus alcalophilus ATCC 27647 = CGMCC 1.3604 (assembly GCF_000292245.2). Lineage (GTDB taxonomy): Bacteria > Bacillota > Bacilli > Bacillales > Bacillaceae_D > Alkalihalobacillus > Alkalihalobacillus alcalophilus. The sequence goes on from NZ_ALPT02000001.1 coordinate 24,717, forward strand.
TGTCCTTCCCAATTCAACTTTAGGAGAGCACTTCCCTTCACGGCTGACAAAACTAGAAGGCTTTCGCCAAAGAAAGTCCAAAACTAACACAATTCCTCTTAAGGACGAAAAAAGCCGCTAAATTCTTCCTAATTCTGTACTTTCATTTCGCTTTTTGTAAAATTGACTTTGATTTATGTCAGAAGATCTTTTTCGGAAACTGACAAAAATAAATAAAAGCTAATTCGCTCTCTTTCCACTTCAACCAATTTGTTCGTTCTTTTGGCTTTTTTTCTTTAACTGGTTGATAGAATTTGCCGATTTGCTTTGGGGTTAAGCACCAGCTCGTAATCTTTGGACGTTGATGTTTAAATTCTTGGTAGGCTAAACGGAGAATCGGGGTTTGGTTAGTAGTTGTCCATTTTTTGCTTAATCGTTCATAATCACGCCGCGAACCCGTATGTTCTGTTCCTAATAAAAAGAGCTTAATGACCTCATGACAATCCGGATGGTAAAGGATTTGTGCCAGTTTTTTTCCGAGTTCGATTCTCGCTTCCACCTTTTTAAAGTTCGTCACCGATACCCCATACATTTTCTCTTCTAAAGTAGGAAATAACACATAACTTAGATGAGCATGGTCTTCCAAAAGAAAAGGTAGCTGTGACAAAATTTTCTCTTTTGCGAACAGTGTTTCGATTAACGTATGTTGTAAATGATACTGTTCATTAATAATGAGTGAAGTCATTAAGCGCTCTTCATCTTTTTTAAACCAAAAAAGCTGCCATTCATGCTCACTAAAGCTTGAAATATTTAAATCTGTCAATAATGAAAATAAAGGGGACTCCATTTTTTTGGATAATTGGTATAACAATAGTTGTGGGTACGCGTCTGCAAATATCAGCCAATTTGCTCGCTCAAAAAAAGTAAATAAATGAGCTCGTACCTTCATAGACATCAAAGATTGAAACCTTTTGCTTTGTAAACTCGTCATATTATAACCAGCATTTCTAGATACAGCAGAGGCAAGTAAGCTCCATTTTATTTCTGGATTTTTGCGATAAAACTTTAAATAAGCTGAAGTCCTAGACAAGTTATCACGATTATGTCTTTTCGTTTCCGTCCTTATCCAAGACAGTAAAGCCTCTTTTTGTACATGTGATAGGTGTACCATTAATTTCACCATCTTTCACAAAACTTTATAATCTTATCACTTTTCTTCCGTTAATTAATTGCTCATTTATGGTAATATAGTTTGATGGGATCTGTATTATTATGTACATATTCTCACGCTTAGAATATTTCATTTTAGAAAGGGTTGTGATTAGATGACGATTCGCTACCCAAACGGAAAGGTGTTTAAACGAGAGACTACCGTTAAAAATCAGCGCAAAACAAGTGAGATCACTTACAGCAATCGGGGCATGTCGTTAGAAGATGATATTAACGAAACAAATGAATATTATTTACAAGTAAAAAAAGCCGTCATCCATAAAAAGCCAACACCTGTTCAAATCGTTCAGGTCGATTATCCAAAGCGAAGTGCTGCCGTAATTAAGGAGGCTTATTTTAAACAGGCATCAACAACCGATTATAACGGTGTATACAAAGGTCGTTACATAGACTTTGAAGCAAAGGAAACGAAAAATAAAACATCCTTCCCTTTGCAAAACTTCCACGAACACCAAATTCAGCATATGCAAGCTGTATTGGATCAAGAAGGAATTGCCTTTATCCTGATCCGTTTCTCTATAACGGACCAAGTTTTTTTGCTAGATGCAAGCTATTTAATTACATGTTACTTAGCTCAAAAGAATGGTCGGAAATCGATTCCAAAAAAAGAGATTGAAAAATGCGGCCATTTGGTTAAAATAGGATATCAGCCACGGATTGATTATTTAACGATTGTAGAGCAATTATATTTTTCGTAATAGACTCGATCTTTTTTCTGTTAAATAGAAAAAAGATAAAGCTTGATTTTTATTTGAAAGGGAGAAAAACATATGTCAGATCATAATAAATCAAACCCACCTTCTGCTAAGTCGCGTGTGGAAAAAAGAAAGCAAGCCCAAAAAAATCAGACAAAACCAAAAAAGAAGGGCATTTGGAAAAAAATATTTATTACACTCGTTGCCCTCTTTATGTTAGCAGTAGTCGCTGGTGGGATTACCGTCTTTGCCATCGTCCAAAGCTCACCGGAGCTTGACTCAGATAAACTTATTTTAACCCAAGGTAGTGAAATTTTTGATCAAAATGACCAATCCGTGTCAATGTTAAATTCATCAGAAAACCGAATTAATATTGATTATGCCGATATCCCTGATGTTTTAGAGGATGCTTTTTTATCGGTTGAGGATGTTCGCTTTAGAGAGCATTTTGGAATGGACATGCGCCGTTTCTTCGGTGCCGTTTTAGCGAATATTACCGACGGTTTTGGTGCAGAGGGTGCCAGTACGATTACCCAACAGCTCGTCAAAAACCTATTTTTAACCGATGAAAAGAGACTTTCTCGGAAAATTCAAGAAGCCTATTTAGCGATTCAATTGGAACAAAAATATTCGAAAGATCAAATTTTAACGATGTACTTAAACCAAATTTATTTAGGTGGTGGGGTTTACGGTGTCGAACTTGCTTCACAAAGATATTTTGGCAAATCAATTGCTGACTTGAATCTAGAAGATGCTGCTTTGCTTGCGGCCATCCCACGTCGTCCAAGCTTTTATGATCCGATTCAAAACCCTGAAAATGCGGAAAGTCGTCGTAATGTTGTTTTATCTTTAATGGAACAGCACGGCAAAATCTCAAGTGAAGAGGCAACGGCAGCTAAAGAAGTACCGATTGCCGATCAAATGAATCCAACAGAATTTGAGTCGTACCCATATGAAGCGTATTACAACTTTATTATGTCTGAACTTGAGAACATTGATGGCATAACTTTAACGGATGTTTATAATTCTGGTTTAAAAGTATATACAACATTAGATGTCGGTGCCCAGGAACATCTAGAAGAAGTTTTAGCTTCAGATGATTACATTGCACATTTTCCTGATAATGAATTGTTCCAAGCTGGTGTATCAGTACTTGACACACAAACAGGTGCGATTAAAGCCTTAGGAAGTGGGCGTGAGGATACTGGTTATCAATTAGGTTTAAACTATGCAACCGATATTAAGAGGCAACCAGGTTCTACAATAAAACCGATTTTAGATTACGGCCCAGCGATTGAACATCTGCAATGGTCAACAGGTAAAATTTTAAATGATAAGCCGACTACTTATAATGATCGCGACCAGACACCTGTGAACAACTTTGACAGAAGGCATCTTGGCAATATGACGATGCGTGAAGCCCTTGGCCGCTCCCGGAATACGACAGCGATTCAAGCTTTACAAGAAGTTGGTGTTGATAAAGCGGCCGAGTTTGCACGAGGTTTAGGCATTGATACAGGCAATGAAGACGAACCAATGCATGAATCCTATGGACTTGGTGGTTTTACAAATGGAATTTCTTCACTAGATTTAGCAGCAGCTTATGCAGCTTTTGGAAATGGTGGAACGTACACAAAACCTTATGCTATACGTAAAGTTGTTTTCCCAGACGGACGCGAACTTAATTTAGAACCAGAAACGCATAAAGCGATGGAAGATTATACTGCTTATATGATTACCGATATGTTAAAATCTGTTGTTACGGCTAGTTATGGAACAGGAGGGTCCGCCAATGTAAGTGGTGTACCATTAGCTGGTAAAACGGGTACAACAAACTTTACTCCGGAACAGATAGAAGAACATCGATACCCTGATGGAGCTGTACCTGATTCTTGGTTTGCTGGTTATTCAAGCCGTTACTCGATAGCCGTGTGGACAGGTTTTGAAAAGCGAGATGACACAACTTACCTTGCCAATGCAGATGAAAGACGAGTTCCTCAACATATTTTTAGAGAAATGATGAGCTACTTGTCAGCTGATATTGATACACCTGATTTCCAAATGCCTGACTCTGTCGTCCGAGTTGGTGTAGAGAGATCGACTGGGTTATTGCCAAGTCCTTTCACTCCTTCTAGTGAGATTATTCAAGAACTGTTTGTCAGAGGGACCGAGCAAACACAAGTCTCCGAAAAATTTGTTGATATTGAAGCTCCTTCTGGGGTACGTGCTGTCTATCAAGAAGATCAAGATCAAATTATCGTCACTTGGAATTATCCACAAGACTTGCTTGATGACGTCAATTTTGAAGTAAGGCTTTCAATAAACGGTGGTAGCAATGAAACGGTTCAACAATCGAATGATATGCAATATATTTATTCTAATCCAGAACCAGGCTCTACTTACGAATTCTCAATCACAGCTGAATATGAAGGAGAAACGAGTGACCCAGCAAGAGCTTCTGTTGAGATTCCGGACGCTATTGAAGAAGAAGAGCCAGAACCTGAAGAAGAAAATGTTGAAGAAGACACTGAAGACAATAATGATGAAGACCAAACAGAGGACGGAAACGGAGACGACTCTGGCGAAGATACAGGTTCTGACGAAAATGAAGACGATAATGGCGGCGAAGAAGAAAATAACAACGAAGGAACTCGCCCTGAAGACGAAGAACAAGAAGAAGATATTGAAACAGAAGAAGAATAGACAATTTTAATAAGTAAAAGCAGATGAGATCATTTTCTCATCTGCTTTTTTTGTTGGCTTTTGGCATCATTGCTGGCCTTTGATTCCCTTTGCGGCTTTTATTCACCCGCTTTGATTCCCTTCCCTCCTCTCATTCAACTGCTTCCGACTTCATTTTTTGGAGATTCGCTTACTTTATCTATTGTAAATAATTTTGAATCTGATAAAAAACAACCTTAGTCAATCACAAACAAGGTTGTTTTTATAAAGTCATGGTCTAATTAAAACAATTGCTGTCCCAAGAGCATACTTGAGACTGAAAAGGCACCAGCAGGTGGTAAAACATTAGTATATATGGGAGGTCCCAAACGGGTTGTAAAGGTTGTAGCAATCCAATTTCCGTATTCACCAGCCAGCAAAGAGGGAGGTTTCATTATAAACCGTCCACTTAAAATGAAATGCCGAATGCTTATAGCGGTCTCATCAAATATTCTCAAGTTGCCAACAAAGGAGGCATATGGTGAATCGAAACTTATTTGTTTAGCGCTTTCGTCCCAATACCCATTAATCGGAATAGGTATACCACGAAAATTAACTGTACCTACTACTTTGTTGTCTACAATGGAATCAATGGTAAGTATACCTCTAATAATGGATCTACCCGCAATAGAAGCATCAATCCCCCATACGGATGGAAAGGGGATACTAACTTTGGTTGTCTTTGGAATTTTCAAAATTAACCTCTCCTTGATTATTTTATGTATGGATTGAGTTGTATTTAATCATAATCCTGTAGTAATGATACAGTATATGCACAGAGAATCATTTAGGTGTTTTGTTAAGAAAGGAGCATCAATAATCAATCAGCCTACTGTTTAGATGAACAAGAGTTTGCCTGACCCACGAAATAGCCGTCTCAAACGGGACAAAAACTCCCTTTTGAAACGACTTTCTATTTTCTATCCTTAAACAAAATTTAATTCCAATAATCTAGACATTTCTTTTTCTAATCTTACTTGTTCCTCTTTTGAAAACAATGATTCAAAACGCTCCACTTCTTGTTGCATCGTTTGACTAATATGTTGAATCCCTTGCTCATGGAGGGTGTTGATTAATAAAGCCATATTTTCTATTACTTGCCCTTCAATATTTCGAATCGTTTCACGTGCTTTTTGGGCTCCCGTATCAACTAAAACTTCTTTTAACTGCCTTGTGCCACCTTCTTCAAAAAAATGCTTTAATGATTTAAATTCTTGTTTATATTCATTTGGATCAACCTCAATTAAAGAATCTAATGAAATTGGCTCAAAATGGAATTCTCTTTTGTCTGTCGGCAAGTTAAAATATTGCACCCTCTTTTGAATCTCTTTTTCCATTTCCTTTTGCCAACGTAGATAACTTCTAGAAACAGCCAATTCTAAACGAACAATCGTTGCTTCAAGCTCTTTTTGCAAAAACCATTCCGCTTCACTTTTCCACTCACGGATACTTTCGACTAATTTCGTCTGTTGTTCTTTTTTCGTTTTTCCATTCACTGAAGTAATATTAATCGATTCTGTATACCCATCTGAGAGAATAAATGTCATTCTTTCACGTAAATAAACCATCAATTCTTGTAGTTCTTGGGTCACTTCCGTTTGTAGTGAATCCATTGATTGTGCTTCAATAAATGAAACGAGCTGTTTTGTATCCGTTTTTAATTGAGCTAGTTTTTGCTGTCGTATATCGATTTCACTGTTCATAAAAGCGATACTTTCCGTAACCTTTTGTTGATACTTCACTAATTCTTCATATAAATGCCGATTATTAAGAGCCTTTAATTCTTCAATCGTTTCTTGATAAAATTGTTGTTCAAATTGGGCAAAGGACTGTCCCTCGCTTGTTTCACTCTCTCCTCGTTTATCTGATAACCCTCGTTTGCTTGATAAGTGGTAAAGCCTAGGTTCCATCATCCCATTACGTTTTAACTCATCGTAAACATGTTTTTTAACGCCATTTAATTCACGTTCACTACTCGCGAGGTCAGCTGCATTTAAGACAAAATAAATCTTATCTTCACTAAAGCCTTCATTCACTTTCGCTACCTGTTGTAAAAACCATTGATCTGCTTTAGAAAAAGCATGATTATAATACGTTAAATAAAAAACCGCATCAGAGTTTTTTAATTGTGTAAAAGCAACATTTGTATGCCGTCCATGGATTGAATTTACTCCTGGCGTATCAATGAGCTCAATCCCCTTTTCCGTTAGTGGACAATCGTAGTAAATATCAACGGCATGCACAAGACAGGCCTTTGATTCATCGGCAATATAGGCAGCTGCTTCCTCTTTCACAACACTCGTACTCGTATCGAGGACAGCTTCATATTGTTTTAAACTGTTTTTTAACGTTAACAAATATTCCACAAACGTTTTTTGAGAGCTCCTTGTATATTGAGCTACATTTGCTCGCCACTTACTTAACTCTGGCAAAGATAAAATTTCTTCACCCAACTGCTTACTCACATATTGAATCTCGGCCTCTACGCTTTCTCGTGACTTAAAATGTAAAACAGCTGTGTTATGACCATGCTCTACATTGGAACGTTTAATCGTATTAATCGTGGCTGTCGTTGGATGTGGTGACACTGGTAAAACGTAATCACCTAATAGAGCATTAGCAAAGCTTGATTTCCCGGCACTAAAAGCTCCAAATAGCGATATTCGGAACGTTTCATTCTTATGTCTTTTAATACGACTTAATAGGCTCTCTCTCTCATTTTTTAAAGAATAGGAATGCTCTCCTGTTAAGAGCCAATCTTCCACCTCTGCAAGCAATGTTTCACTAAGTTTTTCTTTCTCTCGTTCTTGCATTTTCTCTGTCTGCCATTCCCAACTCGTATCAATCACACTTTCCTCTGGCAATGCTAATTCAATAAATGGAGAAGCATCCAATGTTTCTGGAAATGGTTTATTCGAGGCGGCCTTTAAATCTTTTTCAAAATGAGTTTGATGATAACGTTTCGACTCGTCCACTAATATTTGGGCTTTGCTTGCGAACTCATGCTTTAATTGTTCCATGCTCTTTAATTCTGCCTGAATTTGAGCAAAGGAGTTTAGTTCTTCTTCGATTTGTTCCTTTTTTAAGGACCAGCTGTTTTGTAGGCCTTCTATTAGTAAAAGAAGGGCCGATTGGGCTTTTTGTTGTAATCTCTTTTTGATGTCCGCTTCCCGCTCTTTTGTAAACGTAAATACATAATCGCGGTTAATATGTTTGGGAATCGCAACAGACTCAAACAAGGTACGATCGATTTCGACATCAATCTTCTCAATCGCAGCTTCCACTTCCTGTCGATTCGTTAAATCACTTTTTTCTACTCGCTCAAATGACCTTTTTAAATGAAAGATGAGCATACTTTTTACTTTATCTTTTAACTCATCTAATAAAGCTTGAAGTCGTCTTTCTTGTTCTTCTTCTGTCTTCTTTTTCGCAAACAGGAGTCCCACTTTAAAAGATTGGTCTTTACTTTCCAACCATTGGCGGGCTAGGTCCGTTGTCGAATAAGGAAAAACGGTTACTTGTTGAAAAAGCTTTTTCCACTCTGCTTCTAACATACTTTGTAATTCGGTCGATTCCAATTGTAATGCTTCTAACTGTTGAAGAAGTTGGGCTTTTCGTTCAAAGGCATCTTTAGGAAACCCTAAGCGCTCAAACTCTTCCCCTTTTTCAGTTATTTCTTCCTCTAAATCTTGTTCTATTCTCGATTTTGCATTCAATAACAAACTTTGAACCATGCGATCATTAGAAATTTTCGCTAAAGAATCCCCGTGAAACAAAATCGCTTTCATGGCCTGTTCAAATTCAAAAAATTGATTATTTGGATCATTTTTTACTTTCATGCTTGTATAATACAAATCAAGAAACTCAATTTTCCAATTTTTAAACGTTTCACGGACAGAAGAATCAAATTGGGCAAAGGAAAGTTCCTGATCATTATGCTTATCAACTTGATTAATAACTAACATCAACGGTTTATGTTCTTCTGATAATTGTTTAAGAAAATATAAATTGGTTTCTGATTGAACATGATTATATTCCATGACATAGACGATTAAATCAGTCGTATAGAGGGCTTCAACCGTCATTTTTTGATGGGTTGGATCAGTCGAATCAATACCTGGAGTATCATATACCACACTATTACTTAAAAACGGGAGCGGGGCATAAATTCGCATATCGGTAATATTGTGGCCGTCCATTCCCCATTTGCGAATTTGTTCCCACGGAATATCCCCTGTCCATTTTTTAATTTTTTGATCCGAGCTTGTAACAGATACACCTAGCTCCCCTTGCTGAATGGAAACGATGTTAGCACTCGTTGGAATCGGGCTTGTTGGCAATACTTCTGCCCCTAATAGTGTATTCATAATTGTTGATTTTCCGGCTGAAAAATGGCCACAAAAAGCGATTTCAAAAAATGATTGCTCTTTTTTTTGTTCAATGATTTGAAATCGCTTTAATTCTTGCTCATTTAATAATGATTTCGTTTCCAATAATGTTGTGTTTCCCTCGTTGCTTGACATTTCTCTCCACCCCTCGTTCACATGCTCCAATATGCTATACTCATTTTCGTTCGATCATTTTTACTCTTGTATACAGTTTTCTTAATTCCTCAAAAAGCATTTCTAACTGTACAAATCCTTGGTAATGGCCGACATGTGTCAAAATAAAATGAATTCTTTCGCTCGCATTAACCGGCTTATAGAAAAGTTCCTCTATATCGGTTCGTAAACTTGTTAAATTTCGAACTTTTTCTTTGTTTAACCAAAACAAAGCATCAATTAACAAAGCAGACATCGCCATCATAAGCGGCTTCGCTTTTTTAGCCTCTCTGTTTCGAAAATCCTCTTTTATTTGGTTCTTTTTTTTATCCCAATAATGAAAAATTAGCGGTAAAAATCGTTCATGTTCAAGCCAAGGTTTTGCCACTTCTGTTAAATCAAAATAAAAATAAACAGAAAGCCACTTATCTTCGTCTGACCTGAGTTTCTTTTCGTCGATTACGGTTTGATTTTCATAAAAAGGGGCGATTTGAAAAGAAGATGGAAGCTTCATAATTAAAGCTTCCCCTTCATCCGTTTTTTTCCTTCCCGACACATAGATAATAAAGGACATTCTGGACACTGTGGCGATTGAGCCTTACAATGATATCTTCCGAAAAAGATTAATTGGTGATGGGTATCAGACCAACGCTCTTCAGGTATTTTTTTCATTAAGGTTTCTTCTACTTCCCGAACATTATCCTTCCAACGACAAATTCCTAATCTTTTACTGACGCGTTCAACATGTGTATCGACCGCAATAGCTGGAACACCAAATGCAACAGAAGTGACGACATTAGCTGTTTTCCGACCAACTCCTGCCAACTTCACAAGCTCATCCCGTTCTTTAGGTACTTCTCCTTGGAAATCATCAATTAAGGAACGACAGAGCTTTTGGATATTTTTCGCTTTACTGCGGAATAAACCAATTCTCCGGATATCTTGCTCTAACTCTTCTTGTGGAACCATCAGGTAATCTGTCGGGCTTTTATATTTAGCAAATAATCCAGGTGTTACCTTATTTACTAATGCATCTGTACATTGGGCCGATAAGACAACCGCAATTAATAGTTCAAATGGGTTCGAATGCACGAGCTCACACTCTGCATCAGGAAATAAATAGGCCATTTCATCTATAGCTTCTAACGTTTGTTTCTTCGTTAACACGATTCATTAACCCTTTCTCTCTCAACTAACTTTCAAGCCAATTAAAACTTGGATAAGCATCTGAACGAACACGTTCCTGCTCTTTTGCTTTTGGCTGTTGTTGGTATTTTCTAAATTTCTCTCCATATACTTTTGCTTGCTGTAATGTTTGCACACCATTTCGTTTCCATTCGAATAAAATTCGGTCAATATAACGGAAATTTAGCTTTCCAGAGACGACCGCCTCTCGTAGGGCTGCTATAATCAATTCTGGCTTATGTTGATCCTGGTCAAGCCACATCGACAAAGTCTCTGCTTCAATTGGTGATAGCGGTCTTGAAAATTCCTGTTCAAACTTTTGATACAGTTTTCCTTCCTCTTCTGCCTCTATTTCTACTTCTTTTTCCATCTCTTGTTTTTTTATGATTTGAAATAATTTTATCCAAAGCGGCTCTAGAGAATAGTCCTCATACATGATTCCTTGTTCATCCCAATCTTTCTCTAAAGACAAATAACCTCGTTTGCATAAGGAGCCTAGCATTTTTGCACAGTCATCTGGATTTTTAGTCATTCTTACACTTAATAGTTCTGGTGTAGGAAAATGATCGCCTTGTTCTATAAAGGCTTGCACATGTAATAAAGCGACTAATTCCGTTTCTGTTAGACCAATTTTCGTGTAATGCTCCATTAACATCTTTGGAACGGAAATCGAACCAAGCTTCATCCATTTTACTAAAATATTATGTTCCATCCGTAAACACCTCTATCCGACATTATAACATGATGTCAGTGGAAAAGGCTTCGTAAAAAGACTTTTCCCATAAATATCTTCTTGGAATTTTGGTTATGTTTGGATTGAGCTTGCTCTGTTATTTGCGGCAAATGGTGTCTGCTGCCTACTTCAAGAGAAAGACATGGAAAAACAGTCTACGCGTTGATTATAGTTACATTAGTTAGCTTACTCCGCCAGCTTCATACCCTACGCGTTCCGCGGGTGAACCGGGAGCCTCCTCAGCAAAGCTTGCGGGGTCTCCCTTGTCTCACTTTTCCCGCAGGAGTCTCCGGGTATTGCACTGGCTCCGTTTTGGTTAATGAAAAAACGGCTTGATGCTGTGATTGACGAACTAATGAATAACTTAATTGCCTAGTACTCCTCCCTATAAAGGTTGCTCAAGAGACTTTTTCAGTAGTTCCTTACGAAATGACGATGTGGGCTGGTTTTGTATTAAAGGTTCTTGTTAAAATCATTTATTGAACAAAAAAAGCCCGGGCGCCATTTATTGACACTTCCCGAACTTTGATTGTTCCTTTGTAATCATTATGGATATAAACGATTTAATAAACGTGGGAATGGAATCGTTTCACGGACATGCTCGACTCCAGATAACCAAGCAACGGTCCGTTCTAACCCAAGACCGAATCCAGAATGTGGCACAGAGCCATATTTTCTTAATTGTAAATACCACTCATACGCATTTAAATCCAGTTTATGCTCATCAAGTCTTTGCTCAAGCAATTCCATATCATGAATACGTTCTGAACCACCGATGATTTCTCCATAACCTTCTGGAGCGATTAAGTCGGCACATAAAACCACTTCAGGTCGGTTTGGATCAGGCTGCATATAAAATGGTTTTAACGATGTTGGATAATGAGTAATAAACACTGGTTTATCATAATGGTTAGCGATCGCTGTCTCGTGTGGAGAACCGAAGTCATCGCCCCATTCAATATCATCAAAGCCTTCTTTATGCAAAAATGTTACAGCATCATCATACGTAATCCGAGCAAATGGAGCTTGAATTTTCTCCAATTTTTCTAAGTCGCGGCCGAGTGTTTTTAATTCAATTTGACAGTTTTTTAAGACAGATTGGGCAAGATAAGAAACATATTGCTCCTGCACTTCTAAGTTTTCTTCAAATTCAACAAAAGCCATCTCCGGTTCAATCATCCAAAACTCAATTAAATGACGACGGGTTTTCGATTTTTCAGCACGGAATGTCGGGCCGAAAGAGAAAACACGACCTAAAGCCATCGCAGCTGCTTCCATATAAAGCTGTCCACTTTGAGAAAGGTAAGCATCCTCATCAAAATATTTAGTCGCAAATAACTCACTTGTACCTTCTGGGGCACTTCCTGTTAAAATAGGCGGATCAACTTTAACAAAGCCGTTTTCATTAAAAAATTCATATGTAGAACGGATGATTTCATTTCTTATTTTCATAACCGCATGCTGACGTTTAGAACGAATCCATAAATGACGATGATCCATTAAAAATTCAGTGCCATGCTCTTTCGGTGTAATCGGATAGTCGACTGCTTCGTGTATGAGTTCTACATCTGTTACCGTTAATTCATAACCAGATGGGGCTCTTTCATCTTCACGAACGATTCCTGTTACATAAAGAGAGGATTCTTGTGTGATTGCTTTAGCTTTTGCAAAAATCTCCTCGCCGACTTCCGCTTTCACAACGACCCCTTGAATAAAGCCTGTACCGTCTCTTAATTGTAAAAAAGCAATTTTTCCACTTGAACGTTTATTGGCAATCCAAGCTCCGATTGTTACGGTCTGGTCGACAAATTGTCCAACTTTTGCGATTGTAGTTTTCAATATATACCCTCCATTACTTCAAACATTTCCTTTTATCACGCTCTTTATTATACAGTTGGCTGAATTTTGAAGTCAATTGTTTTCCTATATTAACATAGAATCTTCGCTACTTTGTTAATCTCGATTCAAATGGTACCTTTTCATAAAAGCTCCCTCTTCAAACGTCACATAATAATAGCTTTGACGATTTTCATCATCAATAAACATGACTTCATAAGCAGGCATATTTCGTTCATAACCTAAACGAACTTGAACTACTTCTTCCGCTCCATAATCTTGATGAACGATCGCCATTGCCGCCTCAGCTGTAATCCCATCAGACTGTTTATAAAGGTCATAAAAGCTCAAATCCTCTTTTAACCATAAGTAAGCCGTATCACCATCTTCATCTTCACCCGTTATCACATAATAGGTTTCTGTGCCATGATAATAATTAATATCACTAATGTCATGTAATAATTGTTCATTTTCAACATAAACAAGAACTTGCTCATACGCTTCGGTTAAAGGCTCGCGCACGAGTTGGTACATATAAAAAGCAACACCTATAAACGTGATAAACAGGAGGAAGACACTTGAGATAATCCACTTTTTCATATTGATCCCCTACCTAAGTTTTATAAATCGTGAACACCATTTGTTCTTCATTCTCTTGATCAAGAGCTAATCCAAACATTAAATCTTTTTCTTTTAATGTACGATTTAGGGAATCGACAATTTTGTATAAATCAGCTGATTTTTGCACCCTAACTGTTGATAAAACTTCAATTTTATTCTCCATTTAAAATCCACCTTTTTTTTGTATGATTCCGTTATAAATATATCCTGTTTCAGAAAGTATTACTAGTCATAGTTATGTCCATTCATCCCATACTAATATTATACTCAAGCAAGGAGGCGGAATGATGTCGAAACAAACGAAATCGATTTCTGCTTTATTCCAAGAACAAAAACAGCATATTTCGCTTCTAAGCCGTAATGGATTGGATACACACCGTGCTTTTCCAATGTCGATTAGACAAACCAATTTTCCATTACGGTTTGAGCAAGAAAAAAATAAAATTTCTATCCACACCTCACTCGTACCTGCACAATTCATTTGTGCGGGTATTATTTATAGGCGTGACATCACTTGACGAAATTCGTGGTTTGCTTCATAAATAATCTTTTCCTCATCCAATGTTAGTAATTGTTTATTTTCCATTAAGGCAACACCTTGAACATAAACATCGGTGACATCCTGACTATTTAGTGCATAAACGAGATGAGAAAATAATTGGCTTTCTGGCTGTAGATGAGCTTGGTTTCCATTAATTAAGACAAAATCAGCCTCTGCTCCTTCTTTTATTCCTTTCACTCCTTCAAATTGTAATGCCTTGCTCCCATTTAATGTCGCCATATGTAAGGCATCTATACTAGTCACCACCGTTGGATCACGCTCGATTCCTTTATGAATTAATGCAGCCATCCGCATTTCCTCAACCATATCAAGCGTATTGTTAGAGGCAACACTATCCGTACCTAAACAGATGTTCAAATCATATTGTTGCCATTTAGAAACAGCTGCTATGCCAGAACCGAGCTTCAAATTACTAATTGGATTATGACTAATGGCGACACTTTTAGCTGATTGAAGCACTTCTAAATGCTCATCTTCTAAAAAGACACCATGAGCAAACAACCAATCAACCTCCTTTAACACGCCGAGTTCGTCCAAATGATGAACCGGGTGTAGACCGTACTCGTTGATATGATCATCGACTTCTTTTTTCGTTTCTGCTAAATGCATATGCACTGGTAATTGTAGGGCAGTCGCTTCTTCAACAATCCGTTTAATAAAGTTCGGTGGACACGTATATGGAGCATGTGGCGCGAGCATCGTTTGAATTCTTCCTTCCGCTTTTTGATGCCAATTGAGTGCGAATTCTTTTGCTTCTTTAAGCTTGGCTTCCTGTTCTTCTGTTGGACATAAACCGATCATTGAGCGCATTAATGTCGCTCTTATTCCGACATCTTGAATTTCTTCAGCAAAATCATCCATAAATAAATGATACATTTCTAAAAAAGTTGTCGTTCCTGATTTGAGCATTTCCACTAACGCTAACCGCCTTGCTGCTGCAACAGAAGCTCGGTCTAATTTTGCTTCAAATGGCCACATTTTTTCTTGTAACCAGCGTTGTAACGGAAGTTCATCTGAGTACCCTCTTAATAAGTTCATTCCAACATGTGTATGAGTGTTAACAAAACCAGGGAGAAGCCATTTCCCTTTTCCATCGATAACTCGACTCACTTGATTAAGTGTTTCAATCGGTGGCTCACCTTTGTTAACCTTTTTAATAATTTTTCCATCTATTTCAAGATAACCATCGCTGACTGTTTTCTTTTCAATCGAGATTATTTTGACATTTTTGATGATAAAAGACAATGAAATCATCCTTCTTTACTTATTTTTTTGAAATTCTTGAACCTCTTCTAATAATCGCTCAAGTTTCCCTTTAGATATTGGAATTGGTGGGAGTGATTTAACAAAAGCAGAGCCGTATCTAGTCGTTGAAATTCTTCTATCTAAAATATAAATACAACCTTTGTCTTCTTTTGTTCGAATCAATCGTCCAAACCCTTGTTTGAAACGAATAATCGCTTGAGGCAAAGAAACGGCCATAAATGGATTTAAACCCGCTTCCTTTGCTTTTTCAAACTGGGCTTCAATATGCGGTTCTCCTGGAGGTGAAAATGGCAAGCGAACAATAACTAAGTGCTCAAGCTCAGCCCCTGGCATATCAATTCCTTCCCAAAAACTGCTCGTCCCAAATAATAAGCCTGATTCACTTTGTTTAAACAATTTGATGAGTTTGATCCGGCTTCCACTCGTTATACCTTGTGCAATGATCGTTGTCGTTGTCTCATCCGTACGTAAGTCCTTCATATATTCATATACGGCACGTAACATTTCAAACGAGGTGAATAAAACAAGGATTTTCCCTTTCGTTTCTTGAGAAATTCGTTCGATTTTAATGGCAACTTCCATTGCATATTCCGTTTCGCTTACTTCTTTTATCGATGGCATATCGGTCGGCAAAAGAAGTCTTGCTTGTTTTTCATAATCAAATGACGTAGGAATGAGTAAGCGTTTCACCCCAAAATCTTCAAGACCTAATCGTTCAACTTGGTAATCAAATGATTGATTAACAGTTAACGTCGCTGATGTTAGCACAACGCTTTTTTTCTCTGTAAAAAAGCGATCGGCCAACGTCTCGGCTACATCAATTGGTTTTTTATATAAAAAAGCGGCATTTTTAGCCCCTTTTGCTTCGATTTCGATCCAATACACATAATTTAAATCGGCTTCGAGTAGCAGTTCATATAGGACTTGCTCGTTTTCATATAACTGTTTAGCCATTGCGTGGATGTCGGCTAATAGGGCTCTTTCTAAATAGGCTAGTTCCTCCAAGTCGTTTAAAAGAGAACAAAAATTCATTAATGGAGTGAACATGTCCTTACATAACACATGTAGTCTCATACAGCTTTCTAAAATCGCATCCCATATAGGTCCACTTTCTTTAAAACTTTGATAACGATAACGAACCCTCCCGACATCAGACGTACTAACGCGGTAATGTTTTTCAACATAACGAAATAACATTCGAAATAGCTCATCGACCTCTTCATTCATCGCTTTTAACTTTTTTTCCATCTTAAAATAAGGATTTGCTTCAAATAAGTGATACCGTTCTAACATATCCTTCAATTTATTTAACAGACCATTATCAGCACCTGAGGTCAAGCGGGCAAAGACATAAGTAAATGATAAATAATCAGTCGATTGACCTAAATGGTTTGAAGCCGCCTCTTCAAAATGGTGAGCCTCATCTATAATGGCGTGTTTATAAGCAGGCAAAAGTGGTTGCTCTGTCGCTAAATCAGTAAATAACAAAGCATGGTTTGTAATAATAATATTCGCTTTCTGAGCTCTTCTTCTTGCCCGAGCATAATAACAACGGCTTAGCCATGGATTAAAAGAACCAAGCTCAGTGTTGGCATCACTTTTGACATCATGCCAAAAGGTTCTTCCACCTGTTGGTAAAGAAAGTTCCTCAATATCTCCCGTTGTCGTTTCGGTAATCCAAACGAGGATTTGGGCTTTCGTTAATTGCACATCATATGTATCGTCTTCTACATAAGTTAAAGACTGTTCGAATTTTCGTAAACATAAATAATGATTTCGTCCCTTAAGTAAGGCCACATTTAGCTGAAATGGGAGCAACTTCTTTAATATCGGAATATCTTTTGTTAATAATTGTTCCTGTAACGGAATCGTCTGCGTACTCACAACAATCGGTACTTGATTTGCGACACTATAAAAAGCGGCTGGAAATAAATATGCAATCGATTTTCCGGTTCCTGTTCCAGCTTCAATCAATATATGCTCATTGCTCTCAAAAGCATTTGAGATAGCTTCCATCATTTGTAATTGTCCCGCTCTTTTTTCATAACGTTCAAATGCTTGCTTCGTATCTTTCATTTGATCGTCTTTTAATTGCTGCAAAACAGTCTGTAAAGGAGGCGGTTGTTCACTATTTTCGCTGCTTTCTTTTTCCATTCGCCGTAACGATAATGAACGAAAGTGATCAAAAAGGTTATCCTGAGCTTTTCGGTCTTGCCGCAATAAGTTTTCAATATGGTGATCAATATCGCTCCGAAATGTTTTCGTGATTCTTTGCAAATGCTCTAGTGTAGATGTCGGTAAAGCATTTAATTTTTCTAATAATAAAAGAAACAGTTCTCCTGTGACCTCTGCATCACTATCTGCTTGATGTGGACGTTCATGTTCAAACCCTAACTGCTCCGCTAAATGTCCAAGCTTATAGCTTTCTTCACTCGGCAATAAAATACGAGCAAGTTCAACTGTATCATATTGATGGTTCGTATTTAATTCATATCCGTGGGCCTCTAATTCATGTTTTAAAAAGGAATAATCAAATAAAACATTATGAGCAACAAAGTCAGCGTTTTCTAACATTGGCAAAAGAAAAGGAATGAGCTCTGAAAATAGCGGTGCCTCTGTGACATGTTCATCGGTAATACCCGTTAGCTCTGTAATAAATGGTGGGATTTCCTTTTTCGGATTAACATAAGAGGCAAATCGTTCAACGATTTGCCCAGCTTCAATAACGACAGCTCCGATTTGGATAATTTTTTCTCCAAGTTTAGCGGAGTGGCCGGTCGTCTCTAAATCAATTACGACATAACGTTCCATTCTAAAACACCTCTATTTTACTTCCTGAAAAGAAGCTCAACTACAAACCCATATACTTGCTAACCATTTAAAAGAGTCAGCTCCAGTTGGATGTGTAGGATTCAATTGAAATAACTTTTTAAAATAGTTCAGCGAAAGCTCGCGTTTATTTAACATTCCATAATTCCATGCAAACCCGTGTAAACAAGCTTCTGTTTCTCGACCATCTGTATGCAATTTTTTATAACAATCCAGTGCTGCTTCATGTTTACCATTCCATTCTAATATATAAGCAAGTCCTAATAAACTTTCTGTTGAATGTAACAAATGCAAAGCTTGACCTAAGGCCCTAAAGCCTGCTTGGCGTTCTCCCAATTCGATTAAACAACAGCCTAAAAAATAATAAGCTTCTCCATCATGGTCATTTCGTTTAATCGCCTCATAAAAATAACGAACCGCATGTGCAAATGAATGATTTAAAAAATGACAGATGCCTAAATTATACACGACATCATCGTCTTCTGGTAACCATTCTTTTGTTTGTTCAAAAAAGAAAATTGCTTCATCATATTTTGATTTTTTACAAGCCATACAAGCTAATCCAAAAAGAGTATGATGTTTGATTACATGATCCTTTGTCAATTGTAACAAATAGAGAAATTGATCCTTTGCTTGTATAAATTGATCACAATATAGGTAAGAATAAGCAAGATATAATAAACGTAGTTCGTCTTTTACACCTGTTTCTTTTTCTAACTGCAGGTGCTCGCGTGCTTTTTCAAACATTTCTAATTCAAAATAAGTCGTTCCAGTTGAACGATAATTGTACACTTCGTCATCGTTTTTTAAATGCTCTTTAAAATAATGCAGTTGTTCTTCTATGCCAACCCAATAATCTAAAATCGAATTGGAAAGGTTCTCGAGTTTGGCTAACTGCTCTCTTTGTCTTGATAAGGGTTGGTTGTCCCAACTCGCCTGAAGCTCCTCTACCCATGCCACATTTTCTAATAACCAATTATCCAAAAAAATCCCCCCTCTTCAACACTTTCTACTATCAGTGTTTACTTCAAGGGGGGATCTATGCACTTTACATAACGGTAGAAGCTGGTTCTGTTCCTAACATCTCGACGATTTTGTTATTCTCACCTAAAACAGCGACTTTTGGTTCAAAATGAGCTAATTCTGCTTCATCGACCATACCGTAAGCGATAATAATCACCGTATCACCAGGTTGAACGAGCCTTGCTGCGGCCCCGTTCAAACAACAGACTTTGCTGCCTCTTTCCCCTTTAATGACATACGTCTCAAATCTTGCCCCATTATGATTGTTAACGATTTGTACTTTTTCATTTTCAATAATTCCAACCGCATCCATTAGATCCTCATCTATCGTAATACTTCCGACATAATTAAGGTTTGCTTCCGTTACGGTTGCTCTATGAAGTTTTGCTCTCATCATTGTGCGTAACATTTTTATAACTCCTCTCCTACTCGTACAATTACATTATCAATTAATCTTGCCTGCTTAAATTGATAAGCTAAAGCAATAATCACTTCTCCCGTTAATTGTTTTTCCACATTTAAGGTTGGAAACGATAAAACGTCCGTATAATCCAGTTTACCAAGCGAGAACTTGTTTAATTCACTCGTTAAAAATGAGATGATTTTGTCTCGGTCTGTTGTCCCAGCTTGGATAAGTTCGCGCCCTTTTAACAGCGTTTGATATAGCTGTGGAGCCAATTTCCGTTCCTCATCCGATAAATATACATTTCTTGAGCTTTTCGCCAACCCGTCTTCTTCTCGTACGGTTTCACAACGAATCACTTCTACGGGAATATCGAAGGTTCGAACCATATTTTCAATAACGGCAACTTGTTGAGCGTCTTTTAAGCCAAAGAAGGCTTTATTTGGCTGAATAATTTGAAATAGCTTCATTACAACGACGGCGACACCATCAAAGTGTCCAGGGCGACTTGCTCCACAAAGAACATCTGTTCCTTTTGTGACACGAATCTCCATCATTGGCTCTTCTGGATACATCTCTTCGACCGTTGGATAAAATAAATAATCGACTCCCGCTTTTTCAGCTAGCTCTGAATCTCTCTTCTCATCACGTGGATAACGCTCAAAATCCTCATTTGGTCCAAATTGTAATGGGTTAACGAAAATACTCATCACGACAACGTCACATTGTTCCTTCGCTTTTGCAACGAGATTTAAATGACCCTCATGCAAAAAACCCATCGTCGCAACGTAACCAATCGTTTTTCCTTTTAACTTTTGTAGCCCTATTTCGGTTTGAGTTTCTTTTTTTGTTCGAAACGTTCTCATTGAACTAATTTCCTCCGTATAAGCTAACTTGTTTCACTTCAGATTGGAAGCTATGCTCTTTTTGCGGAAACTGTTCTTTTTTTACTTCTTCCACATAAGAGGATACCGCTGTTTGAATCGTCTCTGATACATTGGCATATTTTTTGACAAACTTCGGCACATGTCCTTCTCCATAGCCAATTACATCATGATATACGAGCACTTGACCATCGGTATGAACACCAGCCCCAATGCCCATTACTGGAATTTTCAATTCTTCTGTAACCCATGCGGCGACTTGCTCTGGCACACACTCTAAAACAAGAGCAAACGCGCCTGCTTCTTCAACTGCCTTCGCATCTTTTAATAGCTTTGCCGCACTTTCTTCGTCTTTTCCTTGTACTTTATATCCACCAAGAACACCGACTGACTGAGGCATTAACCCTAAATGTCCCATGACCGGTACTCCTGCATTTGTTAATTTCAAAATCGTGTCAACTAATTCATCGGCTCCCTCAAGCTTGACCGCATGCGCTCCTGCTTCTTGCATCAATCTTTTCGCCGCTTGAAAAGTCTCTTCAATAGAAGCATGATAACTTAAAAAAGGAAAGTCGGTAACGACAAAAGTATCCTTTGCCCCTCTTTTGACTGCTTTAGTATGCATCACCATATCATCTAAAGTAACCGGTACGGTCGAATCATAACCGAGGACGACCATCCCTAATGAGTCACCAACTAATATTAAATCAACCCCTGCTTGCTCGACAAGCTTGGCTGCTGGTGCATCATATGCCGTCATCATCGCAATCTTTTCCTTATTCTGCTTCATTTTCAAAAAGCTTGACGTTGTTTTCATGTTCATTTCCCCCTTCAAATTGAGAGGGTGTCCATAATGAGCACAAAAAAGCATCCATTTTTTCTATCAATAAGAAAGAAGGATGCTTAACAAATAAAACAAGAATACTCTTGTTTTGCTGTTATCATTATGAATCCCTCTGTCCTAGTCCTAATTGGATCAAGGCAGACCCTGTTCACATGCTATAATAAATAAAGGTTGAATTGGTGCTGTTCCATTTTTGATACAGCCCATTCATTCAAAGTATAACAATTATTTTTCAATTTGAGAAGCCATTTCAATATCAGCCGAGTAAATGGAATGGATTTGACCTTCCTGATCCTCTAATAATAAAACGCCATCATCATTAATGCCTGTTGCTAAACCGTAAATCGTTTCCTTTGCTGTCCGGGCGTAAATATGAGAACCAAGGCTAATGGCATAAGATTCCCACAACGTTTTAATCACCGAAAATCCAGACTCAAGATAAAGGTCATATAACCCTTCGAACTCGTTTAACACTTCAGCAATTAACTCGGCCCGCTTATAAGTTTGTCCACTTTCGATGAAAAGGGAACTTGCTTTGTCGCGTAATTCCTCAGCAAAATCGTCTTGCTCCTGATTGACGTTAATCCCAATTCCAATGACAACTGAATGAACAAGATCAGGTTCCGCTTGCATTTCCGTTAAAATACCGACAATTTTTTTGCCATTTATTAGAAGGTCATTCGGCCATTTAATCGAAACATCAAGATTCGTTTGTTTTCGAAGGGCTCTAACGACAGCAACAGCTGTTAATAACGTCAACTGGGGAACTTTCATTGGACTAATATCCGGTTTCAAAATTAAACTCATCGCAATCGCCTTTGCTTGAGCAAAATTCCAAACCCGACCAAGTCGACCCTTTCCATTTGTTTGGTTGCTTGTGACAACGAGTTCCCCTTCTGTTGCTCCATTTTGGATGTACTTCATTGCTTCTTTCTGTGTCGTCGGAACCGCATCAAAATAATGAATCTTATGACCAATATACTTTGTCGCTAAATGAATTTTAATATCATGGGCTTTCATCATATCAGGCACTTCGATCAGTCGATAACCTTTACGTGGTGCCGACTCTAAACGATAGCCATCCTGACGAAGAGCATCAATATGCTTCCAAATCGCCGTTCTCGAGCAGCCTAACTCCTCACTTAACTTCTCGCCAGAAACAAAGGCACCTGGCTCCTTTAATAAAAGCTTAATTAACTGCTCCTTCATCTGTTAAAACTCCCTTTTAACTCTTTAATTAGTGCTTCTTTTTCATTTCTTATTTGCTGCGTCAAAACAAGCCTTTCCGCTTTCCTTAGACACTCTTCTATCCAAACACCCGGTTTTTGCTCAAACTCCTTGAGAAGGATTTTCCCATCAATCGCCAGTTCGGAACGATCTTGAATCGTCAATTGTTGCCATTTCGTTTTTAAGCTCTGTTCAGCAATAAATCGTTCGCCCAAACTTTCTTTTAACCATTCAACTTTTTGAGCGATTGTATAGCCCGCATCATAAAGACTTTCAAAGCCCCAGTCCAAATCCTTTCGAAGAGCATAAAAATGAAGAACTTTGTTTATTTCTTTTAAAACAACTTTAGCTAGTGGCAATCTTGGGGCCGTACTTTGATTCCATCCCTTGATATAATAAATAATCGTCCAAATCAAACTTTGATCATGATTTGGTAACCGATTTAGTGTACTCAACACGGAAAGCTCTTTTTTAGTAAAAGATAAAAGCGGTAGCGCATCAAGAACCTTTTGATTGGTTTTATTCTCGATAGTCTTTTGGCAATAAGGCCCACAAAACCATTTTTCGATTTCTTTAACTATCCGTTCCATTGCAACCTGCTCTAATAATTCACAATGTTGGGAGATAACATTGGCTAATTCGCCTTCAAGCTTAAATCCTAATTCACTTTGAAAACGAAGAGCCCTTAGCATACGCAAAGGATCTTCAGTCATACGCTCTACTGGGTCAATGGAACGAAGGACTTGTTTATCCAAGTCTGATTTCGCTCCAAATAAATCAATGATTTCCTGATTCTCTGTCATTGCTAGACTGTTAATCGTAAAATCACGTTTTTGTAGATCCTCTTCAAGTGAGTTGCCACGCTCTGATGTCACTTCAAACAAATACCCGTCACACTTAATTAACACCGTTTGATGCTGATTATTCATTTGAAAGCTTGCTGGAAAAAGCTCAAGCATTTGCTTTGGAGTCGCTGACGTAACAAGATCAAGGTCAGAAATCGGCCGTTTCAAATAAAAATCGCGGACAGCTCCACCAACAAAAAAAGCACGGTAACCATAGTCATTTAGTTGTTTTAATAATTTTTGACCAGCTGAAATAAGCTCTTGCACATACAGCCCTCCTCCTATTATACGTTTTGATAAATACGTTCATATTGTTTGACGATCGTTTCTGAATAAAAAAGGGTTTTAGCCCGTTCAATTGAAGCTTGTTGAAAGGCTTCATATTTGGTTTGATCATTTAATAGCTCGATTGTTTTTTCTGCGATGCAATTAATATCGCCAACTGGGCATAAGTAACCCGTTACCCCATGTTCGACCACTTCAGGAATTCCGCCAACTTTCGTTCCAATTACTGGAACTCCACAAGACATAGCTTCCAAAGCGACTAAACCAAAACTCTCTTTCTCGCTTAATAAAAACAAAAGATCACTCATCGAGAGAAGCTCCGCAATATGTTTTTGGTTTCCTAAGATTAAGACTCGATCTTCGAGCTGATATTCTTTCACAAGGTCGCGAACAATTGGCAAGTCTGGTCCATTTCCAATCAACAGCAGCTTTGCATCGACTTTTTCAGCGACTTTATGAAATGTTTTGACAACATCTGTCACCCGTTTAACCGGACGAAAATTGGAAATGTGAATAAACACTTTTTCTGTCTCTTTGATACGATAATGGCGTCTTAATTCCGAAACCTCTTTTCTCGTATACACACGTTCATCAATAAAATTATAAACCGTTTCGATTTCTTTATCTGTGGCAACTAATTCTTTCGTTTGTTTAATTAGATCTTGAGAAACGGCGGTCACATAGTCCGATTTCTCAATCGCAAAACGAATGAGTTCAACTAAAGATGGGTCATAACCTAAAACGGTAATATCCGTTCCGTGTAGCGTTGTAACGATCTTTAATTCATCTCCAACCATTTGTTTCGCTAAAATGCCGCAAATCGCATGTGGAAGAGCATAGTGAACATGTAAAACATCCAGCTTCTCCCGTTTAGCAACCTCTGCCATTTTACTTGCTAACGTTAAATCATATGGCGGATATTGAAAAACCGAATATTGATTGACTTCAACTTCATGATAATAAATGTTTGGATACACTCGATCAAGCCTGAATGGGACACTTGACGTAATAAAATGGACTTCATGTCCCCGTTCCGCTAATAGTTTCCCTAATTCCGTTGCAATAACCCCTGAACCACCGACCGTCGGGTAACAACTAATCCCTATTTTTAACGTTTTCATTTTTTAACCTCTGTCTATAAAGTATCTAGTTTTAAAGGCTTTATCGTTTTAAACCCTTCCGCATACATTACACCAGCTTCTTTTCCGTATAAACGTTCCCTCGCCGAAACGACTTCCATATATCCATTCGTTAAAGGCGTCTCCACCGCATCATCGCCCCTTTTTTGAAACTGACTTTGATAAGCTTGGAGGGCGGCTTTTTTCTGGTCATAAAAATCACTAACATCTAACACAAAATCTGGGTTCGGACAACCATTGATAAAATATGTATAAAAATCCTCCACAATATGGGCTTGTAATGATTGATTCGCCTCATATCGCCTTATTCTTGCATTAAATAACGCTTCTTTCACGAGTTCAAAACAGTGCCCATGATCTGGATGGCGATCAACATGATATGGAGCAAAAACGATTCTAGGCTGACACTCTCTTATAACAGCGACGATTTTAGCTAGCTGCTCATTTGAAACATATTTTAAACCGCGGTCTTTTAAATCAAGCTGAAGCAAATGAGACACTTTTAAGATCTCTGCTGCCTTTTTCGCTTCTTCTTGGCGCTCTTGAACCGTGCCATTAGAAGATAATTCAGCATAAGTCAAATTACAAATCGCGACCGTTTTACCTTCTTGTGCCAACTTGGCCAAAGTCGCCCCCATCCCAATTTCAACATCATCAGGATGGGCACCAAAAGCTAAAACATCCACTTTATTCATCGTTTTTATCCTGTTCATGAATTACTTGACGCCATTTTAAATCGCCACGCTCTAACCCCTTTATTAGAACTTCTGCTGTTCCAATATTTGTAGCAAGCGGCACTTCATTCACATCACATAAACGAATTAAAGCCGAGACGTCTGGTTCATGAGGTTGGGCAGTTAATGGATCACGTAAAAAGACAATTAAATCAAATTGATTCTCTGCAACTAATGCCCCGATTTGCTGGTCGCCACCAAGTGGGCCCGATTTAAAACGATGAACACTTAAATTCGTCGCCTCCATAATTCTCGTTCCTGTCGTTCCAGTTGCATATAGTTCATGGTTAGCTAAAATCTGTTCGTAAGCAATCGCGAATTGCACAATTCTATCTTTCTTTTTATCATGAGCAATCAAAGCAATCTTCATAAACGATCTCTCCCTCAATTATTTAGTCAATAA
This sequence comes from Alkalihalobacillus alcalophilus ATCC 27647 = CGMCC 1.3604, assembly GCF_000292245.2. GTDB lineage: Bacteria > Bacillota > Bacilli > Bacillales > Bacillaceae_D > Alkalihalobacillus > Alkalihalobacillus alcalophilus. The sequence goes on from NZ_ALPT02000001.1 coordinate 50,702, forward strand.
TATTTTCTAACCCATATACAAGCGTATCTAAATTCATAACCGTCTCAACCGCTAATTGGACTCCCGGCATAAAGGACTCTCGATTGATGGAGTCATGTCGAATTGTTAAGGTTTGACCAACACTGCCAAATAAAACCTCTTGGTGAGCAACAAGCCCAGGCATACGAACACTATGAATTTTCATGCCCTCTATATCTGCCCCTCTTGCTCCTTGTAATTCTTCTTTTTCTTCTGGATGTCCTTGCGTTTTAGCTTCTCTTACTTCCGTAATTAGTTGAGCAGTTTTTATAGCGGTACCTGATGGAGCGTCTAATTTCCGATCATGGTGCCGTTCGATAATTTCCACATCTGGCATATATTTAGCAGCCGTCTCGGCAAACTTCATCATTAAGATCGCTCCAATCGCAAAATTTGGTGCGATGATAGCCCCGAGTTGCTTGCTTTCTGACAAGTGACGAAGTTCTGCAATGTCTTCTTCTGTAAAGCCTGTTGTTCCTACAACCGGACGGACTCCATGGTTAAAGGCACTTTCCATATGCTTTTTCCCGAATTTAGGATTCGTTAAATCAATCAGGACATCTGGTTCCTGTTCCGATAAACACTGATCAATGTCTTCATAAATCGGTATATCTAAAGGCATCAGCCCTTCAATGTCTTTGATTTTCTTTCCCGTATTTTTCGAATCGACAACAGCGACTAATTCAAAACGCTTGTGATTCGAGACCATTTTAACGGCTTCTTTCCCCATATTTCCTCTATGTCCGGCAATAACGATTTTTAACTGACTCATTCTGATTCTCCTTCTTCTATTCGTGTCCAGCGATCTTTATCTCGCGTTTCAAATTTATTCATAACTAAATCAAATGCTTCTTCTAAATCAATATGTAATGAATTAGCAAAACAAATGAGCACAAATAAGATGTCTCCCATCTCTTGTTCCATCGTTTTTTCTTCTTCTGAGGTTTTTTTCGGCTTTTCACCATAAAAATGATTGACCTCTCTTGATAACTCGCCGACCTCTTCTGTAATCCGAGCAAGCATCGCAAGTGGGCTAAAATAACCTTCTTTAAATTGACCGATATATTCATCGACCTGCTGCTGCATCTCTTCCATTGTCTTCTTTGTCAATTTAAGCACCTCTCTTTCCCCTTGACTACATGTTAGCGAATCCGCTCTGTTTTGACAAATACAAAAGGTTCATTTGCCGAAATTTTGTCTTTTTTATATAATAAGTGTAGTTTTATGTTGGAAAATTTAGGAGGAGGGCTTTTGAAACTACGAATTAAACCATTAAATGTATTCATGATTTTAGTCGGCTCAGCCATTATGTCTTTTGGACTTGTTTTTTTTAATATGGAAAATCAGCTGGCCGATGGTGGATTTACCGGAATTACATTAATTCTGTATTTTTTGTTTGAAATTAACCCAGCCATCTCAAATTTAGTCTTAAACATCCCGATTTTAATTATTGGTTGGAAAATCCTTGGTCGACAAACGTTTATTTATACGGTTATCGGGACTTTAAGCGTTTCCGTCTTTTTGGAATTATTTCAACGATTTCGTTTTATGGCGATTCCATTACATGACGATATGACCCTTGCTGCTTTATTTGCCGGAGTTTTTATCGGTGTTGGTTTAGGAATCGTTTTTAGATACGGAGGGACAACAGGTGGGGTTGACATCATTGCCAAACTTGGCTTTAAATATTTAGGGTGGAGTATGGGAAAAACGATGTTCATGTTTGATGCCGTCGTTATTACAAGCTCACTCATTTATTTAAACTACCGTGAAGCGATGTATACGCTTGTTGCTGTTTTTATCGCCGCACGTGTCATTGATTTTATTCAACAAGGAGCTTACTCGGCGAAAGCAGCAATTATCATTTCCGAAAAAACGGAAGAAATCGCTAAACGAATTTTAGTAGACATGGACCGTGGTGCGACGCTTTTACAAGGAAAAGGTAGTTTTACCGGCACAGACAAACAAGTGCTTTATTGTGTCGTCGGTCGAAATGAGCTCGTTCGTCTAAAAACACTCGTGGAACAAATTGATCCACATGCCTTTGCTTCTGTGAACGATGTACAAGATGTCATCGGTGAAGGATTTACACTAGATGAGAACAAAAAGCCGTTAGATAACTAAAAAACCGAATGATATTCATACTAAAAAAGAATCGAGAAGCTAAACCTCTCGATTCTTTTTCTATTTAATGGCTTCGTGCCGGCCGCTTTTGGTGCTATTAATCATCATTCATGCCAACATACATTAAAATAAAACGAACGAGTTCTAATACAGCGACAACAGCTGCTGCGACATATGTTAAGGCTGCAGCATTTAATACTTTTTTCGTTTCACGCTCTTCATCGTTTCGAATGATGCCTGTCGATACCATTTGGCTCATCGCACGATTACTCGCATCAAACTCTACTGGTAAAGTCACAAGCTGGAACAACACAGCTGCTGCCATAAACACGATTCCGAGTAGTAACATCCCGCTCGCTCCCATAATAATACCCGCCAAAATAAAGAAAAACGATGCATTTGAGCCGAAATTAGCAACCGGAACTAACGAATGACGGAAGCGTAAGAAGGCGTATTCTTCTGCATCTTGGATCGCATGACCGACTTCATGGGCTGCAATCGCTGCACCAGCTACAGAAGTACCGTAAAAGTTGTCCGTCGATAAACGAACCACTTTTGAACGTGGGTCGTAATGGTCGGTAAGTTTTCCTCGCGTTTCCTCCACTCGAACATCAAACAAACCATTGTCATTCAAAATCTTCCTCGCAACTTCAGCACCTGTTAGACCTGAGGAAGCATGTACTTGTGAATACTTACGGTAAGCTGATTTTACTTTACTTTGAGCCCATAACGGGATAACTAATAGTAAAATGAAATAAACAATAAACATCATACTCATGCTATGACTCACTCTCCTAATCCCTTTATTGATTAACATTTTACAGATGAAGGTCAGTTATAGTCAAACAAAAAGCCTCTATTTTAGAGGCTTTTTATACAGTGTGTTCACAAAGCATTCACATTATTCTTTTGCCCTTATTTTAGCGGACATCTCTTTCTCCGCTGTATATTTACGCCAGCCAACATAAATAAGCGTAAAAAAGATCATTCCACCTATCGTAAACATAACCCATAAAAAAGACGGGTCTGAGCTTTCTTCTTTCACTTGTTGATAGAGCTGTTCCCATTCTTGAACAATCGTCTCAAGATGGTTAGTTAAGATATTAAGGTTATTTGCTTCTTTTCTCAATGTTTCTAAATACTTAACTTGTGATTCCACTCGTGTTAACTGTTCCGGTGTTAAATCAATTAATAGGGCTGGCCTAATCATTTGATATTGCCTTAAAAACTCATTTAAAGCTAATTGAAACTGTTGTCTTTCTTCCACTTGTAAACTTTCGATCATTTTTTGTAACGCACCCATCACCGACTCTTCTGTATAAAGCCATAACGGATGGAATTCACTTGATAAAGCATCCACCGCTAAACGGAAACTCGTCACATGCATAATTCGATCCGTAAATTCTAACTCGGCCGCTGTCAATGCTTCCTCCGCTTTTTCAATTGACAAAGTGACTGTGCGTAAATCATTCATCGTTAAACCTTCACCTTTAAAATCCATCTGCAAAAATTGCTCAGAAAAATAGTTAAGCTCCTTTTTCGCTTGCTCAAAGTTCTCTTGTTTAACAAGCTGTAAAATGAGATCGGATGTTCGGTTTAATTCGTTCCAAGGATCACCTGTGTCCGTTTCTGCACTAGTCGGATAAGGGAATATAAGTACAATAGCGATACCTAAATAAAACGTGAAAAGACGACGCATCTTTGTCCCTCCTTCTTCTACTCCCATCCTATGAAGCTTTGGACAAGGATAGACCAAAAAAGGGGACAAGTTTTAGACGTTGATTGATAATTTTAATGTTTTCGTTCGGACCGATAAATAATAGACAGTCAAAATAGAAAAAACACTTAAACTGACCGTAAAAACCATAACTGAATCAAGATATGGCATTAAATGACTTGATAAATAAGGGTGCATCCCAAAATAATAATCAATAAAATCATTATGTAAAGTCCAAATAGCTGCTACGACTAAATGCCACATTTTTATACGGAAATAAGGGCTATAAATAATAGCTTGTAGAGCCATTCCTGCATGAGAGAAAATGAGCATATAATGTTGCCAATTTAAAGAGCCACCAAGCATTCCTGTTGCTGCGTTCATCACAACGGCCCATATCCCATATTTAATGAGCGTGACAGCTGCTAACGCTTCAATAATCGGCCAATTTCTCTTCATTAAAAAAGCAATAAGAACAAACACAAAAAACAAGCTAGCCGTCGGACTATCCGGCACAAAAATATAAAATGAAGGCGGTGTATTTTGCAACTGCCCCCAATACCAATAAAACCCATAAATCGTCCCTGGCACATTAATAATTAGTAATAAAATGAGCATTGAACGATGTCCAAATAACGTTAACAATTGCCTAAGCATGCTATTCCTCTCCTTTTATTATACATTTATTTCTACAGGGGCTCCCATGTTTCACTTCTCCCGCAGGAGTCTCCAAGTATTCCGCTGGCCACGTTTTTGTTAAAGAAAAAACTGCTGAAGCCAAAATGAATCACTTTTTCAGTGGCCTCACCAAGCTTCTTTCATTTTTTACTAAACAAGCTCTGCTGTCAACTTTTCTCTTTTTCCTAACTCAACTTTCGCATCGTGAAAACCCGTTCAACTAGTTAGCAGAGCGAAAGGGAAGCTCTTAAACAAGTGCCCTTGACACGTTTAAAAAGCGAGAACGCACTATCACACAAAACGGATAAACTGTGCATTAAGAAAATATTATAGACCCTCCGGCTGTCGCTCCCAAAACCATACTCCGCGTCCTGCGGGAACCTGGCGAGCCTCCTCGGCAAGCCTTGCGGGGTCTCGCTCCACGGTTTATTCCCGCGGGAGTCTCCGTATGGTTTTGTCCGCTAAGTGTGGTGGAGAGGTTTGATGATATCGCCATTCTCAATTAGCTATTTCTAACGCAGAAGGACCTTCTTCTTCACTTTGTTAGTTATGAAAAGACAGGATTCCAATCGAAATAAGCTCGCTAGTCTAGCTAACGTACAGAGCATCAACACGGATTTATTTACAACTGTAACGGAATGAGTCATTGAAGAAAAATCATTCTCAAGCTACTGTATTTTGAAGTATTGTCTGTTTTTTTATTCCATGAGAAAACGAACCTAGATTCGATTCCAGTATCTAGCGGACAAACAGACACGGAGACTCCCGCAGGAATAAACCGTCCAATGAGACCCCGCAAGCGTGCTGAGGAGGCTCATGAGGTTCTCGGCAAGGACGCGGAGTGTCTGTTTGGGAGCGACAGCCGGAGGGCCTATTATTTATTTCTTGATGCACAGATAACGTGAGATTGGTTTGTTCGTTTATGAACATGACGTATTAAAGCAAAGGGTTGACTGTTTACATTTTTTTCAATAGGAAGGAAGAGTTAATCACATTGTTCGCGACAGCCGCAGCTCTTAATTTTAGTGAACAGTTTCCTTCAACAGCCTACTAAGAGATGTGTTCAGACTTATCAACGATTGAACCGTCCATGTAAAGTCAATTTGAGTATTGTACCGCCCTAAAGTTAATCTCTATCAACGGTTGAGGGTCGGTTATACGCTGCGAAAGTTGATTTCCTAACATAATAAATTTTCTTAATTAGCACTATTACGCTTTATATATATAAAAAACCCGATGAAAAGGAATTCCCTTTCACCGAGTTTTAGATACTAATTATTCATCTTCTGGTTGGCCGTGAGCCGCGATGTATTCAGCTAAAATTTCTAACTCTTCATCAGTGCCTTCAAACAATCCACCAGGCATTGCTCCATTTTCACTACCATTTTGAATAATGTTAATGACTTCTTCAGGAGTTTTTTCCGTATCTAGAAGTGTTGGACCACCGGCACCGCCAGCCATCGTATCACCATGACAGCCAATACAAGATTGATTACTTACATAAATCTCATATCCTTCTGCTTCAGTGTTAATATCGCCTTCTTCAACGATTTCCCCTTGTTGTGCAGCTGCTTCCCAATCGTGTTGGTCAACAGACTCCCATGTTAAGAAAATAACCGAAATAACCCCTAACATCATTAAGCTTGACGCAACTGGACGCTTTAATGGACGACGCTCTTTACCAGTATCTAACCAAGGTGCAAGTAAAAGAGCACCAAAAGCAAGACCAGGGATAATAACCGTTCCAACCACATCTGAAGCATACTCATACTTTAGTAGTTGATATAAGAATAAGAAATACCAGTCTGGTAATGGAATATAACCACCAGCAGCAGCTGGATCCGCCATTCTTTCAAGCGGTGCTGGATGAGCAATTGTTAAGCAAAGGAAACCCATAAGGAAAACCGCCCCAACCATCCACTCTTTTAGTAAATAGTTCGGCCAAAACGCTTCCGTTTTACCAGGGTATTCCGAATAATCTTTAGGAATATTTTTCATACGTCCGTCCGCTTTGACACGAGAGTCACCGACGAACTTCATCCCTTTACCACGTTTCATCTTATTCCCTCCTTATCTGCGAAGATTTAATTAATATTCGTTCATTATTAAATTAAAGTGGACCAGAAATACCTTGACGGCGAATCATAATAAAGTGAGCCGCAAGAAGTCCAAGTAAAGCCGCTGGTAAGAAGAAAACGTGAATCGCAAAGAAACGTGTTAACGTAACCGCTCCAACAATATCTCCCCCTGCGAGTAACGCTTTGGCAAATCCACCAATAAATGGTACACTTTCAGCGATTTGTAAAGTTACAACCGTAGCAAAATAAGCTTTCATATCCCAAGGTAATAAGTAACCTGTCAGACCTAACGCAAGCATGACGAAGAAAATTAAAACTCCGACAACCCAGTTAAGCTCACGTGGTTTCTTATATGAACCGGTAAAGAATACACGTAATGTATGTAGAAACATCATGACAATAACTAAACTAGCACCCCAGTGATGCATTCCACGTACAATCACACCAAATGCCACTTCTTGTTGCAAATAAGCAACAGAGTTATAAGCATTAATAATGTCTGGTGCGTAATACATCGTTAAAAACATACCCGATAAAATTTGGATAACGGTAACAAAGAATGTTAACCCTCCAAAACAGTATACGAACGCTGAGAAGTGGTGAGCAGGGTTAACATGCTCAGGTACCTCGTGATCCGCAATGTCGCGCCACATTGGCGTAATATCGAGACGCTCATCAACATAATCATAAATTTTTTGGAGCATCGATTACGCCCCTCCTTCTGTTCGTTGATAAATGGAACCTAAATAAACTTTTCCATCTTCTACTTGTACTTCAAAAGCATCAAGTGGTCGTGTTGGCGGCGTACCTTGAATGTTGATCCCTTGTTTATCAAACATTCCGAAATGACATGGACAATAAAAACGATCAGGGTGTTGGTCGTTTGTACCAAAAGCCACTTGACAACCAAGATGCGTACATGTTGGTGAAAGTGCAACTACTTCATCACCTTGTAACATCACATAGGCATTTTGAGTAACCTCTGACGTATACCAGGCATCCTCTTGTTTAAAAGTAAACGGGAATAATTGTGGTTCCTCTGTTAACTCAGACAAATCACAGACAGCTACCCAATCCGAAGCTGCTCCGGCTTTTAATGCTGGATCAATGGCGAAACGTGCCATTGGCATTAACATACCAGCCGCCATAAAGCCACCTACTCCTGTAAGCGTGTACGTTAAAAATTGACGTCTTGATACTTTGTGTTCTTTCTCACTCACTTGTTTTCCCCCCCTACTCAATAAGGTATTCCTATAAAAGGACATAATTCAACACAGATTATACTAGGACATATCCCATAATAGCTTAATGGACAAACAGTGTCAATTGTTTCACAGACTTTCCAAAAGGCATTTTTGGAGCGTTAAAGATTTTGCCACTTATTCGTCAATAAAGGGACAAGTTGTTTTATTTGTTCCGCAATAACTTGTTGTTTATTCGTTAAATCCATATGTTCTAGCGGGATGGTTGGCAACCAAATTAAACTAGCATTAAGTGATTCCTCATTCATTTTCCATTCAGCATCTGAAGTTAGTAGAAATATATGTTTCATTTCTCCTTCTTGCAAGTCGCTTATCCAAGCTTGTAAGCGCTGTTCACGTTCACTTTCCTTTTCTGATTTTAAATATGTAAAAGCCGGAAATAATACAGCCCTACCTTGGAACTGCCTCTCAAGCTCATTCGTCATAATCGTAATAAATTCACCCATTGAAACAATTGTTTTCAATTGATTATGACCAGAAACCGGAATAAGCGGCAAAAATGCTGTGTCTACATATTCCTTTGCTTGCAAGAATTTGTCCATTTCCTTCACTTGCCATTTCATAATCATCACCCTTTCCCCTTTATCCTAGCAAAATGAAACACAAATGAACAGTATACTTAAAGCTTTCCCACGCAAAAAGGAGCTTATGCAATATGACAATTTTGTGACAAGCATTATTAGACGTTCAAAAAGTGGTTTTTGCGTCCAAAAGTCGCCAGCGTTTACTTTAAGAAATCACGAATCATCCAAGCTCATTCTCCTCTGTCTAAGCACTCTCCTTCCATTATCATTGCAAAAAAACTACCCTATAAGTTATCTAAAACTGATAAGGTAGTTTTTAGTATGTCGTCTAGTAGATAATTTAGCTTTTTTACATTTCATTTAATTCTTTTAGTTGCTTTGATAAGATTTGAAATTGCTTTTCATCACGGCTATCTAAAGCTTGATCAATTTTATCTAAAAGTTGCTGTTTTTTAAATGTAATAAGCGATATTGATAAGATTTTTTCTGCATGCTGTTCTGCCAATTGCATCCGTTCTTTACTTTCCGGTAAGTACGGATTATCTTCAAGAACAGCTAAGTATGGTGGATATGTTCTCGCCCCTAAAAAATGGAGTTCAATATAAATATCTTCTGTTTGATTTAAGCGAATATCGTGAAAAGCCTTTTCAGCATCTGTTGTTATATGATTAAACTTATGGAAGGAAAAAGGTGGCTTATCAACCCCATTTGCTGAAATGATTAAGGACTTTGGTGCATTGTCTGCATATTCAACAAAATGAACTTTCTCCATCAAATCATCATCACTCATTAAATAATTTAACAGCCAGGCACATTCTCTTCTTTTCAGATCAAATTGTTTCAAAAAATTTCGCAAAAAATCTTTTTTCTCAACGACCGGAACAATGCTACTCATGCTTTTGCCCTCCTTCACAAAAATCAAACGACTTTTTCACCAGAGAAGTATTTTTGGTGAGGATTTTGATACCATACTATTTCTCTTTAAAAGCCGTTACTCCCTTCTTTTCTAAGGAAGTTTTTTTGAAAAAGATTAATTCTCCAAATTTAAAAGTAATTCACGGACGTCTTCTCGACTAGGTGCATATTGTAACAAGCTTTTGAAATAAACAATCGCGTTTTCTCTTTCACCATTTTCTAATAAGAAGTAAGCATATTCTTCTAAGAAGTCTGGGTCCTCTTTAAAGTGTTCTCGAACTTCTTGATATTTAACAGCGGCTGTCTCAAATTGTTCATCGTGATTCAGAGCATTAGCCTCATACCAAGTTAATAGAGGGTCTCCCCCTTCCCCTAATCCTTCGACATGACTCAATAACTCTAACAACTCTTCAAATAACTCTTGATCTTTATAAAAAGCCGCTAATGTTTGAATCGCTTCTAAATTAGACGGGTTAATCGCAATCGCTTGTTGTAAAAATTGGACCGCCTCATCTGGATTTTGACGTTTGAAGCTTAGTTTCCCAGCAAGCAAATAAAGCTGATCATTATAATCATCAACAGTCATTCCCGCTTTTAAAGCATCCATTGCCTCATCAAACCTTTGCTCAGCTTCAAATGCTCTCGCTAAATAAGGGTAAAGTGACGTAAAATCTGGGTCAAGTGCTTTTAGTGCCTCAAGCTGTTCAATCGCAAGGCCCATATCGCCCACTTGGTAAGCCGTAAAACCGTACCCAAATAAAGCGTGAGGTTCAAAATAATCCTTTAATCCTTCTTTATAATATTGCAAAGCTTCTTCAAATTGTCCGCCTGCACTATAAGCTTCAGCTAACTTTAATTCAATATGCATTCCAGGTAGCTCTTCTTTTTTATGAACGGCCCGTTTTAAATGGGGAATACTTTTTTGATAATCGCCACGTCCTAAATAAAAATCACCCAGTCCATAAGAGATAATCACCTCATCTGGTGCTTTTTTGGCAGCTGTTAATAATTTCTGTTCGGCCACTTCATCTAAAGCTTGCATTTGATACAAATCAGCTAATAATAATTGCGCTTGAAGAAACGTGGGATCGTTCTCTTTAATATCAAGTAAATATTCAATTGCTTCATCTTCCTCATCAAGATCAATTAAAATTTCAGCTAATTGGATGAGGACGTTCCCTTCATCAGGATAGAGGGCCATTAATTCCTCTAAAATCTTCTTTGCCTCTTGTAAATGACCGAGTTCATAATAGATTTCAGCAATTGTAAACAACTGGTCGTGGTTTGCCGTTTCTTTAGCTTGATTTATTTTTTTTAAACCATCTTCTATTTTTCCCTCTTCAATAAAAGTTAGTCCTTGTTGAATCTCTTTCATTTATAAGCCCCCAACAAACAGTGTTCAGACCTTCCTTATGAAGAGCCTAATGCCAATAATCGGCCAGGCATTTTAATATAAATCGCTCTACCATAACCTGGTCTGCTCAAAAACTGTTCATTTATTTTTAATAATTGTCCTCTTAATACGACAATACTTGGTTTCTTATAATGATAATCGAGATTTTCGATATCTTCAACTAATTGGTTTTCCTTGCTCTCATATAAAAAATAATCTAAGTCACTACCGACCATTAAAATGCCTTTTTCTGGGTACAATCCGATTTTTTGAAGTGCACACTTTGACCATTCCTTCTCTTCTGTTATATATAAATGTTCAGCAATCGCGTATTTTTCCGTTTCATTTCGCCAAACCATCTGTTGCCACGCACGTTCTTTTTCATTTTTAGAGACAAAATGTGGCATTAAAACGACACGATAGTTTCTTTGAACTTGAGCAATATAAAGCCAAGCAAGTGTGGAAGGATCGTCTCCATCTTTAATCACGACTTTTAAGGCCGGGATTTGTTTTCTTTTACACGTTAAAATAACGGATGGACGAAGGAGCTGGAGAGAGATTTCTAAACCGAGTACATAATCAATAGAAGCGAACTCCATTTTTTTCATACTCGTCTTATATACTTGTTCAAGACGGGATTCATAGGGAAGTTTTGCAAAAACAACGGCCGTCGTACAACCAATATTCACTAATTGCTCCTGCCTCTGAAAAAAAGTTAAACTATCCGTTGTTTCAAGCAGTTGTTCTTCACTGACAACTAAACCTCCTTTTAAAGTCAATCCACTCATATTCATTCTCCGTTGATTCCATTTCGCAAAATCACGATTCACAAATTTAATTTTTCCATTGTCAATTAAGTAGACCCGATCTTTTAATTGATTGCCGGACTGTTCTGTAACTTGCTCAATTAAATACATGTTCCCGCCTCCTGCTCGACCTTTTATAGACCGTTTATAGACAAGCTATGTTTTAATTTAGAAAACAGAACATAAAAAAGTTAGAATTTTTGATTCTTTTTGTTGACACTTCCAATGTAAGCGCTATAATGAAATTAAGCGTATGGTTTCTCTCCACTCCTATCCATACAATATATCTTTTAGCTAATTGCTAAAACCTAATTTGAAAGCGCTTACCGCATATATCGAATTAGGTCTTTTTTTGTTATAACGAGGAACTTCATAAAATATAAAAGCTAATTTAATCATGCAACGCCGTATTTGATTCCCTTTTCGGCTTTCGTGCGTTCTCTTGTGGCTTCATTGACGGCCTTTGATTCCCTTACTAGCTCCCATTCGTTCTCTTTCGGCTTCATTGCCGGCCTATGATTCCCTTTCTAGCTTTCATTCGCTCTCTTTTGGCTTCATTGACGGGATCTCCTCACCTCTGCGACCTTACTTTTCCTCCCACATAAAAAAGCTGCCCCAAGAGACAGCTTTTCTTCATCGTTTAGTTTTTTAATTGCTCGACATGTTCAAAAAAGTTAGGATAGGACACGGCAATCGCTTCTGTTCGTTCAATCACAACTTCATCTGTTGCGATTAGTCCAGCTATCGCCATCGCCATTCCAATTCGGTGATCACCATAGCTTTGAACTTGGCCACCTGAGAGTGATGTTTTCCCTTCAATAATCATCCCATCATCAGTGGCGGTTATGTTTGCTCCTAATTTTTTCAATTCACTTACAACCGTATCAATTCGGTTTGTTTCTTTTACTTTTAACTCTTCAGCGTCTTTAATAATCGTTTTTCCTTCTGCTTGTGTGGCTAACACGGCTATAACTGGAATTTCATCGATTAAGCGTGGGATCATATTACCAGCGATTTCAACTCCTTTTAAAGAAGAGGTCTTCACAATGAGATCAGCCATCGGCTCCCCACCGACCATTCGTTCATTAATAAGTGATAGGTCTGCTCCCATTTCAATCAAGACATCGATAATTCCCGCGCGTGTCGGATTGATTCCAACTCCCTCCAAAGTAATTTCACTATGAGGCACAATCGCTCCCGCAGCTAAAAAGAATGCAGCAGATGATATATCTCCTGGAACTTCGATATGTCTTGCCTTTAACGTTTGCCCACCTTTTACAGTAACTGTTAATCCGTCACGCTGAACTTCCACACCATAAGCCTCTAACATCCGTTCTGTATGGTCTCTTGTTAAGGCAGGCTCTGTAACACTTGTTGTACCTTCACTTTGTAAACCAGCAAGTAACACAGCTGATTTCACTTGTGCACTTGCAACAGGTGAATGGAAGTCAATTCCTTTTGTCCCACCGCCTCGCACGGAAAGTGGTGTATAATTGCCATTGTCACGCCCCGCAATGTCGGCTCCAAATTGTTTTAATGGGTTCGTCACACGAGCCATCGGCCTTTTCGCGATTGAATCATCGCCGATTAATACCGAATGAAACGGTCTAGTCGCTAAAATTCCAAGCATTAATCTTGTTGTTGTTCCTGAATTGCCAACATCCAAAATTTCGCTCGGTTCTTCTAAACCACCCCAACCTTTTCCTTCGATGATAACATCTTCTCCGTTTTGTTCGATTTCGACACCCATTTTTCGGAAACAATCAATCGTGCTTAGACAATCCTCCCCTGCCAAAAAACCTTCAACCGTCGTTTTCCCCTCTGCTACGGCGCCGAACATAATCGCTCGATGAGAGATTGATTTATCACCAGGGATTTTCACGCTTCCTTTTAAACCTTTATTTATTTTCGTTACTGTTTTTGTCGCCATTTTTCTCTCTCCTTCATTTACAAAATCGATGTCTCATAAAGGGCTTGTTCTAGACAATCTTTCGCAAGCTCACGATCTTCTTCTGAACGAAAGCTTAAACGTAAAACCCCCATAATATCTTCTCGCGTTTCTAAAATCCGAATATTCGTTATGCTAATTTCGTGATCAGCTAAAATGCTCGTTACATCAGAAATGACACCTGGGTGGTCTGGAACATCAACAAATAAATCGTAAAAGGAAGGGATCGCTCCTTTTTCACGGACAGGCATTCGATCACGGAAAGCTTTCGCCTCATAAAAATATTGATAAATAGTTTCTTTATCCTCAGTTTCTAACAACTGTTTGACATCTTCCATTTCATTAATCCAATTAGAAATTAACTCTAATAAGACTGCTTTATTATGAATAAAAATATCCCGCCACATGATAGGACTAGCCGAGGCAATCCGAGTAATATCTCGAAAACCACCAGCTGCAAGCCTAGAAAGCAAAGGCTCTTCCGACTCAAGTTTCCGCACTTGATGTACAAGGCTTGTTGCGATCACATGCGGAAAATGACTAATCGCTCCAGCCAAAGCATCATGTTCTCCTGGAGCCAAGTTTACAAATTTCGCCTTCGTTCCTTTTAACCAATTTTGTAATTGGATCATCGCACGATTATCCGTTGTTTCCGTAGGGGTTAAAACGTAAAAGGCGTTTTCAAATAAATGAGCTTTTGCCGCCTCTACTCCTGTTTTATGTGAGCCTGCCATTGGATGGCCACCAATAAACGTGACATTGCTTCCTAACAAAGCCGCTGATTTTTCAACGATACGAGATTTTGTACTTCCTACATCGGTCATAATCGCACCAGCTTTAAATGTATATTGACTCATTTCCTCAAAAATTTGTTCTGTTTTCGAGACCGGTGTGGCGATAATAATTAAGTCAGCTTCCTTTACCCCTGCTTCAATCGAATCACTAATTTGGTCAATTACTTTTAATGATTTGGCGATTTTTAGCTGTTCCGCTTGGATATCAAAACCGTAAATCGTACAATTATGTTCTTTTTTTATCGCCAAGGCAATTGAACCACCAATTAAACCTAAACCGATAATAAACACGTTCTTTTTCATGATGTTCTCCTCTCCACCCTAATAAATGCTCCTAATTTCTCTCTATAATCAAACAAGCAGAAAACGTCCTTCATCCATAAAGATGAAAGACGTTTTTCATCTAAAACTTAGTTCACCGTAGCTACTGACGATTGCAATAACTTCTCTAAAGCAGAAAATAAATGCTCGTTTTCTTCCGCTGTTCCAATCGTAATTCTAGCATAGCTTGGATAACCGAGCGCTTCACCTGAGCGAACAATAATCCCTTGCCTTAACAGAAAGTCAAAGACATCATTCCCTTTCCGTTTAAAGTCAACGAGAAGAAAATTCGTTTGTGAAGGGAAATAGGAGAGCCCATTCCGTTCGCAAAAAGCGACGAATTTTGCCATTTCTAATCTATTTTTCTCGGCACAACTCATAATAAACGCTTGATCATCAATCGCTGCACTTGCTGCTACGTGAGCAAGATTTGTATTATTAAAAGGTGGCCTAACTGGGTCTAATGAACGAATAAATTGTTCATTTGCGACACCGTAGCCGATTCGTAATGAAGCTAAGCCATAAGCTTTCGAAAACGTTCTTAACACGACTAAATTTGGATACTGTTCTAATAAAGGAATCGTATCTGGATAATCAACCGCATCAACATATTCAACATAAGCTTCATCCGAAACGACGAGAACATCTTTTGGAACTTGTTTCAAAAATTGTAAAAAACGGTCTTCTCCGACATACGTACCTGTTGGATTATTTGGATTACAGACCCAAACCATTTTTGTCTTTTCATCAATTGCCGAAAGCATCCCCTCTAGATCATGGACCCCGTCTATTAAAGGAACTTCTTTAATTTCCGCTCCTTCAATCGTTGCATTCAGTTTATATTGGGAAAAGGTTGGAGCTGCTGTCACCGTGTTAGATTCAGAAGTTAAAAGGGCCCTACATAAAAATTGAATCACTTCATCTGAACCATTACCAAAAATCAATTGCTCTTTTCGTACATTTAAAAAACGAGCCACTTTTTCTCTAACCACAGCAGCGTAACCATCCGGATAAACCGCTAAACTTTCTAACGCATCTTGAATCGCTTTTTTAGCCTTCTGTGATGCGCCATATGGATTTTCATTTGAAGCTAGCTTAATTACTCGCTCTAAGCCAAGCTCTTTTTTTACTTCTTCTATCGGTTTTCCTGGTTGATAACTTGGAAGACCTAATAATTGTCCTTTTATTTGCATTAGTCTTTAGCACCTCAACTTGTGAAAGTATCTATCCTCTATGTTACGATGAAATGAGAGATGTGACAAATGTTTTTAATGAAATTAGGGCATCTTTTCTGAATTTTTCACTTTTTAGTGATTGTTCTAACTTTTCAATTTCGCTCACAAGTGCACTTCCAACAACAACTCCATCCGAATATTGATTCATTAAGCTGACTTGTTTTGCATTTGAAATTCCAAAACCAACCGCAATCGGAATCTCACTCACCGCTTTGACCGTTTGTAAAAAATCGTAGACACGAGGATCAATTTCTTCTCTTGCACCTGTTACCCCTAAAGAAGAGACGCAATAAAGAAAACCTTGTGCTTGCTCGGCGATTTTCTCGATTCGTTGTTTTGATGTAGGAGCAACTAATGAAATGAGCGATAATCCGTTAGCGGCACATAATAACGAAAGCTCTTCACTTTCTTCAATTGGTAAATCTGGAACGAGTAATCCGTCGATTTCCAACTCTTTAGCTTTTTTTACAAAGTGTTCCACACCGTATTGTAAAACAGGGTTATAGTAAGTGAAAATAACGACAGGGATCGTCAGGCCCTTTTTTCTCATAATAGGCACTAGATACATCGCTTTTTCTAATGTCATCCCACTTGCTAATGCTCGTTTGGAAGCAGCTTGAATTGTCGGCCCATCTGCTAATGGATCCGAATAAGGAATCCCTAACTCCAGTATACTCGCTCCAGCTTCTTCTAAAGCTAAAGCAATTTCGATCGTCGCTTCAGCCGTCGGATCGCCAGCTGTAATAAATGGAATAAAAAGTTTCTCATGTTTTTTGGTGATTTCTTCAATTCTATTATTCACTTTTGTTTTCATGATTTTCACCTCTGAAGTATTTCTGTAACGTATGGACATCCTTGTCACCTCGACCTGATAAGCATACTAAAATGACATCGTCTTTTGTTAATAACGGGGCCCGTTCAAACGCTTTGGCTAATGCATGAGCGCTTTCAATCGCAGGGATAATCCCTTCTTTTTCCGATAAATATTTCAAGGCATTCAAAGCTTCTTGATCCGTGACCGCTTCGTAATCGACAAGTCCACTTTTCGCTAAATAAGCATGCTCCGGACCAACTCCTGGATAGTCGAGTCCCGCTGAAATCGAATAGGGCTCAATGATTTGTCCATGCTCATCCTGAAGTAAATACGTTAAAGAACCGTGAATCACCCCTGCTTTTCCTTTTGTAATCGTTGCGGCATGTTGAGTCGTCTCAACCCCTAGACCGGCCGCTTCCACCCCGATCATGTTTAAACCATCGTTTAAATAAGGATAAAAAGTTCCAATCGCATTGCTCCCACCACCTACACAAGCAATAATCTCTGTCGGTAATTTACCTTCTCTTTTTAAAATTTGTTCTCTTGATTCATCCCCGATTATCCGTTGAAAATTACGGACCATTTTTGGATAAGGGTGTGGACCTACAACAGAGCCAATTAAATAAAATGTATCTTCTGCATTGGCAACCCAATAACGAATCGCTTCATTGGTCGCATCCTTTAATGTTTGACTACCCGAGGTCGCTGGAATCACTTCTGCACCAAGTAACTCCATTCGAAAGACATTTAACGCTTGTCTTTCCATATCTTCTGCCCCCATAAATACTTTACATTCTAAGCCAAATCGTGCGGCAATCGTTGCAGAAGCTACGCCGTGCTGTCCTGCTCCCGTTTCGGCAACAATTTTTGTTTTTCCCAT
The DNA here is from genome assembly GCF_000292245.2 of Alkalihalobacillus alcalophilus ATCC 27647 = CGMCC 1.3604. Taxonomy (GTDB): domain Bacteria; phylum Bacillota; class Bacilli; order Bacillales; family Bacillaceae_D; genus Alkalihalobacillus; species Alkalihalobacillus alcalophilus. The sequence continues at coordinate 68,209 of NZ_ALPT02000001.1, forward strand.
CCTTTTTGCGAGTAACGCCTGGCCGATAGCGTTATTTAGCTTATGAGCCCCTGTATGAAGTAGGTCTTCTCTTTTTAAATAAATCTTGGCCCCACCTAATGCTTCTGAGACATTTTTTGCATACGTCAAAGCAGTCGGTCTTCCCGCATATTCTCGTAAATGATCATGATATTCATCTAAAAAAAGAGGATCATTCATAGCCTCCTCTAATGCGGCTTCCAATTCCTCAATAACACTCATTAATGTTTCTGGAACATACTTGCCGCCAAAATCGCCAAAACGTCCTCTATTATCTGGATATGTTGTGTGCATTCTGATTCATCCTCTCCACTAGTTGCTCCACTAATCGTTTCGATTTCTCTCCATTTTCTTCAATCCCACTTGATACATCGATTCCATCTGGTTGAAACCTTAATAACTCATCGATATTATTGGGGTTAATTCCACCGGCAATCACAAGCGGGACCCTTTGTTTTTTAGCTTCCTTTTGATAAGCAGGAATTTCGCTCCAATCAAAGGAGTGGCCTGTTCCACCCCAAGCACCTTGAAATTTACAGTCGATAATAAAACCGTCTACAAGCCCTGAAAAAGCAGCCATATAAGCTAACGCTCCTTCTCCACTATGAATCACTTTCCAAATGGGAATGTCTACTTTTTCTTTTAAGCGTGCGATGTCTTTCACAGATTCATTCCCATGGCATTGGATGACATCAATAGGTAACCTTTCGATCGTTTCTAAAATCATCTCAATCGTTTCATTCACAAATAAAGCAACAATCTTTTTCCGCGTTAACAAGTCTTGATAAGTGTTAAGCCATTCTGATACTTGGTTAATGGTCACTTGTCGTTTGCTTTTAGCAAAAACAAAGCCAATATAATCGGCTTTGCTTTTTAATGTCACGAAAACATCTTTTTGCGAATGGTTGCCACATAATTTAAGTGTTGGCTTCAACCTTTTCTCCCCCAAACAATGTCTGAATCCCTATTTCTGGACTAGCTGCTCGCATTAAAGACTCTCCGACCAAAATCCCATTGGCACCAGCTCGTAAAACCGTTTGAACATCTTCACTAGTTAAAATGCCACTTTCACTTACAAATAGACTTTCTTTCGGGACGATTTCACCCATTTCCTTCGTTTGTTCTAATGACGTTTTGAAAGTTTTTAAATTTCTGTTATTAATCCCAATCATTTTTGGTGTAAAGACATCAAGGAGTTCTTCTAATTCTTCCTTCGCATGGACTTCCACTAAGCATTCTAAACCATTTTGATAAGCATACTCATAAAGCTCTTTTAGCTCCCTTATCGGTACTGTCCCCACAATTAAGAGCATCGCATCAGCCCCAATACGAACCGTTTCATCAATTTGTGCTTTACTAATTATAAAGTCTTTTCGCATCACTGGAATCGAAACATGCTTTTTTATCTCGGTAATATAATCTCGTGATCCTTGAAAATATTGAATATCAGTTAAGACTGAAATCGCGTCAGCTCCGCCTTTTTCATACCCAATCGCCGTTTTGATGGGATCAAAATTGGGCTCGATCACACCTTTAGAAGGGGATGCCTTTTTCACTTCAGCTATTAAACCAACCGAACGATTTTTATTTTTTAATGCTTTATATAAGGAATAGTTTGTTACAACTGCCTGTTCTGGTAAAACTAATGTGGAAATTTCTTCTTTTTTTGTTGCGATAATTTGCTCAAGCATGCTGTGATTCCCTTCTTTCACCTTGTAATTGTAAAAAATGCTCATACACTTCCCCGGTTTCCACTCTTTTTTGCACGAGCTCTACCCCTTCTTGAATAGAAGCAACTTGATCGGCACCATAAAGGGCGACACCAGCATTTAAATAAACGATATTTTGTGATGAAACATTGGCTTTTCCTTGTAACACTTCTAGAATTAACTTCGCACTTTCTTCAGGCGTATGCACTTGGATCTCCTCTAATTTACCACGAGTTAAGCCAAATTGTTCAGGCGTTATTTGATAACGAATCCGTTCATTCCCTTTAATTTCAACCACATCGGTAAAAGTCGTAATCGAACATTCATCAAGCCCTTCTCCACCTGATACGACTAAAGAATGTTTTGTTCCTAACCGTTGCAAAGCTTCTGCCATTTTATCTAACATCTTTACATCATAAACACCTAATAACTGGTGCTTCGCTTGAGCTGGATTGGTGAGCGGTCCTAATATATTAAAAATCGTGCGAAACCCTAACTCTTTACGAGGTGTAACTGCATGTTTCATCGATTGATGGTAAAGAGGGGCAAATAAAAAACAAAGATGATGATTCTCCAATGATTTTGCCGCTTCGTCCGGTGTACGCTGAATGTCAATACCCAAATGTTCAAGCACATCCGCACTTCCACTTTTGGATGAGACCGCCCGATTACCATGCTTTGCGACTTTTATCCCAAAAGAGGACAAAACGAGCGCAACGGTTGTAGAAATATTAAACGTTCTTAATGAATCTCCACCTGTCCCACAAGTATCAATTAAGTGTTCGCTATTATAAGGAATCATTAATGAATGGCTACGCATCGCTCGGGCAAACCCTGTTATCTCATCGACGGTCTCGCCTCTAAACCTCATAACTGTAATAAAACTAGCAATTTGTGCTGGCGTTGCGAGCCCATTCATAATCTCATTCATCACTTCCTCGGCACTGGTCTCTGATAAAGTTTCCCCATTTAAACAAGCATTTAAGTGTCTTTTAAGCATCGACTTTGACCTCCTCATAGCCAAACATTTTTTCTGCCATTTGTACCGACCTTATTAACGCCTTTGCTTTATTTTGCGTTTCTTCATATTCCTTGATCGGCACTGAGTCGGCAACAATCCCTGCTCCTGCTTGCACATAAGCTTTTTGGTCTTTTAAAATGAGCGTTCGAATCGCAATACAGGAATCAATATTGCCATCAAATCCTAAATAACCAATTGCTCCAGCATAAATTCCTCTTTTAGTAGGCTCCAACTCTTGCAAAATTTCCATCGCCCTTATTTTCGGTGCCCCCGAGACTGTCCCTGCCGGAAAAGAGGCCATGAGAGCATCTAGTGGTTTAACACCTGTACGGAGCTCGCCTGTTACTTTTGAAACGATGTGCATCACATGCGAAAATTTTCCGATTTCTAACAAAGTAGGTGTTTGGACTGAACCATATTCTGCAATCCGCCCGACATCATTTCGAGCAAGGTCAACAAGCATATAATGTTCAGCCCGTTCCTTCTCATCTGCTAATAGCTCCTCTTGTAACCTGCTATCTTCTTCTTGACTTAGACCGCGTTGTCTCGTCCCGGCAATCGGATGAATTTCAACATGGCCGTCTTGAACTTGCACGAGTCGTTCAGGTGAACTACCGACGATTTCTAAATCATCGAACTTTAAATAAAATAAATATGGAGATGGGTTAACCATTCGTAAAACCCGGTAAATCTCTAAACCAGATGAACGAACATCAACTTCAAAGCGCTGGGATAACACAGCTTGAAAAATATCGCCGGCCCGAATATACTCTTTAATCCGCTCAACGTCTTTTATAAAACGACTTTTATCATAATTTGATTTTACCTTTTCAAAGCTTACTTCTTGTTCAAAAGTAGGAGAGGATTTAATCGATAAACCTCGAATTGGTTGTTCTAATTTTAGGACGATACTTTTTAATATGCTTACCGCCTCTTCGTATTGATTAGATAACGTTAATTCAGAGTCAATCGGCTTATGAACAATAATCGTCAATTGCTTTTGCACGTGATCATACGCGATTAATGTTTCACAAAATAAAAATTGATAATATGGAGCGATGTTGGTTGTATTTGGTTTTAAGACAGGCTCTATCGTTTCAATTGCATCATAGCTCATATATCCGACTGCCCCACCTTTAAAAGGGATCGGCAAATCAATGGGTGCTACATCGATAAGGGTCATTGTCGCTTCATATGCTTCCTCAAATGTCTCGGCATTAATGATGGGGTCTTTCTTTTTTGAGTAGGTGATAAATCGACCATTCTCTTCAACTAACTCATAAAGTGGATTTAAACCGATAAACGAATAATTCGACCAAATTGAGGCCTCATCATTGCTTTCTAATAAAAAGCTCACTTCTTCTTTAAGTTGATGAACGATTTGAATTGGCGTTAGTCCGTCCGCAAAAAATTGCTCAATGACAGGAATTGTTTTATGTTGTTTAGCCTGTTCAGAAAAAGCTAAATAAGAGGTTTTTATCATGTATATCGCTCCTTCATAAAAAGAGGGAGGATAAATTAAGGAGGGGTACGAGCACAAAAATATTGGCCCGAAATGGAGAATACATATAAAAAACCCTATGACCAATAGGCATAGGGTGTATATAAACATCCTTTGCTCCGCTCAGCTCTCCTCAACTAATCTCATACTCTTCTCATCTCATATTTTCATTTAAATATCTTAATAACTCTACTCTTCTCACTATGGATTCACTCTATAAGAATCCTTCTACTGTTAGTTTAAACCGACTCGCTTTGATCCGTCAAGACTAAATCTGGTCTTAATTTCACTGCATCATTTAAATAAATGTGAGTGATTTGATCCTGGGCAACATCTGTATTCACCGTCATCATAATTCGAATACAGTTCTCTAAACTTCCCGGAACAGCTATTTCCCTGGCACACATAACAGGAACATAATCAAAGCCTTCAAAACGACGTAACGCTTTAGCAGGGAACGTCGCGATTAAATCCTCTGTTACGGTTATCAGCACTTGTGCGACATCTTCTGGTTGTATCTCGTTTTTTTCAATCATTAATGCGAGCAATTCTTCTGTAGCGTCTAATACAATCTCTTCAACATCTTCTTTTACTGTAGTCGCACCTCTGATTCCTCTCACCAATACAATCACTCCCCAAGCATTTTTTCTATTAGCGTTAAAATCTCCTTCTCGTCGACTTCTTCCACTTGGACAGAACCGACCTCTTTCATTAAAACCATCCGAATGATACCTGCATTGACTTTTTTATCTTTTTTCATCGTAGCAAGTAACGACTCTGCCTGTAATGTTTTCGGTAGATTTGTATCATAGCCCAATTGCCTCAACCATTGTTTGAACTCATTAATTGGTAATTTCACCTGATAAAGCTGTTCACTTAAGCGCATTGCAAAAATAATCCCTAGAGCGACTGCCTCCCCATGTGTCATTTTTCCGTAACCTAATTGAGTTTCAATCGCATGGCCAAGTGTATGACCTAAATTCAAATGGGCTCTTACCCCTGCTTCCTTTTCATCTTCCGCTACAATTTCTGCTTTGACAGCAATCGATCGTTCAAGCAACTGCTCTAAAAGAGAAACATCTAAATCAACAAAGGAATCAATTTTTTCTTGTAACCATTGATAAAATTCAGGCACTTGAATTAAACCATGTTTAAAAGCCTCAGCAAACCCTGAACGCCACTCTTGCTCTGGTAATGAAACTAAAAGCTCAGGGTCATAAATAACCATTTCTGGTTGATGAAAAGCACCAATCATGTTTTTGCCTAAACGATGATTGATCGCAACCTTTCCTCCTACACTACTATCATGAGCAAGCAATGTCGTTGGAATTTGTACAAAGCGAATACCACGCATATAAGTAGCCGCAACAAATCCAGCAATATCTCCTACTACACCACCACCTAAAGCAATAATCATCGAATCTCTGTCTAATCCATTTTCTAGTGCAACCGTTAAAAGCTGCTCAAATTCAACAAATGATTTAGAAGCTTCTCCAGCAGGCACGACCGCTTCAACAAGTGGATAATGATCTTTTAATTGATTTTTCACTCTATCTAAATAAAGTTCGGCGACTGTGGAGTCTGTAATAATAAAAATCGAAGTAGGTTGCTTTTTCCAGCTTTTCAACATCGGCAAAAGCTTATGGAGACAACCGGCTTCAATCCATACATCATAACTTTTGGACTCTGTTTGAACCGCGACCTTTCTCATTAAAACTTCCTCGCCTCTTCATGATGAAGCCCAATATTCCGTTCGATCGTCTCGATCCGATCTTGACCAAACGTTTCTAATAAGGCGTTCGCTACTTCCCATGCTACAACCGCTTCAGCTACGACAGATGCAGCTGGAACCGCACAGCTATCCGAACGCTCAATACTGGCCGCAAATGTTTCTTTTGTTTCAATGTCTACACTTTGTAATGGCTTATATAAAGTTGGAATTGGTTTCATGACCCCACGTACAACAATAGGCATCCCATTTGTCATACCACCTTCAAACCCACCTAAATGATTGGTTTTACGTGTATATCCTTTTTCCTCATCCCAAATAATTTCGTCATGAACTTGGCTTCCTGGTTTTCTTGCTGCCTCAAAACCAATCCCAATTTCAACCCCTTTAAATGCATTAATACTCATAACCGCTGCCGCTAATTTCGCATCAAGTTTGCGATCATATTGAACATGACTTCCAAGTCCAATTGGAACACCTTCAATCACAACCTCCACAACTCCTCCAATTGAGTCACCTGCTTGTTTGGCTTCATCAATCGCCTCGATCATTTTTGTTGACGCCTCTTCATCTAAACAGCGAACTAACGAAGCTTCTGAACGATCCTTTAAATCTTGAATGGAGCTATAATCGGTATGTTCGGCTTTCACACCACCAATTTCTAACACATGACCGCCAACTTGAATGCCAAATGTCGATAAGATCTTTTTCGCCACAGCTCCTGCTGCTACCCGAACCGTTGTTTCACGAGCTGAGGAACGTTCTAATACATTTCGCATATCACGATGACCATATTTAATCGCACCATTTAAATCAGCATGACCTGGTCTCGGTCTTGAAATTTTACGTTTTACTTCTTTCTCTTCTTCCTCTGATAACGGTTCTGCTCCCATAACTTTTGTCCAATGGGTCCAATCCTTATTTTCGACAACTAACGCAATCGGTGCACCTGTTGTTTTTCCATGACGAACACCACTCGTTATGTGCACTTGGTCCTTTTCAATTTGCATGCGGCGACCACGGCCATACCCGCCTTGTCTTCTTGCTAATTCGGTATTAATATCTTCTGCCAACAATTCTAATTGAGCTGGAACGCCTTCAATTATCGTTGTGAGTTGTGGTCCATGTGATTCACCTGCTGTTAAATATCTCATCTACGTCTCCTCCTCCAACTAACCACCAATCTCTTTATCGCTTTTATGCGTTAAATTATAACATATTTATTTTGATTTGTGTGATTAATTTCTCTTCATTCTATTTGATTATTTAGCCATTCTACCAAAAATAATAAAATACGTCTAAATCATTTTCTTTTTTTTCAGAAAAATATAAGATTCTTTAACTCATTTTCCGATAAAAGAAGGTCTCATCTGCTTCTAATTGATATTGTTTCGCTTGAAAAATTTGTTCCGTACTGCCAACGAATAATATTCCCCCTGGCCGTAAAGCTTGACTAAACTTTTGATACAGCTCATGTTTGGCTTCTTCTGTAAAATAAATCATCACATTTCGACACACAATTAAATCGAAGCCTGTTTCAAATCGGTCAGCAAGTAAGTTTTGCTTCTTAAAAGCAATCGACTTTTTTACTTCGTCATTGATGCGATAACCAAGTGCTTCCCGCTGAAAATAGGTCTTTAATTTCTGTTCTGGTACTTGTTGGACAGAACGTTCTAAATAAAAACCATTTTTGGCCCGCTCCATAATTTGTTCATCAATATCAGTGGCTAAAATCATCTTTTCTCTTAATCGGACAAAATCTGAGAGCATTAGCGCCAATGTATACGGTTCTTCTCCAGAAGAGCATGCTGCACTCCAAACCTTTAATGAATTTGTTTCTTTCACCAATCTCGGTAAGATTTTCCTTTGTAACACATTCCAACGGTTGGGATTTCGGTAAAATTCCGAAACATTAATTGTCATCCGCTCAAGAAATTCATCAAACAACACTGGCCGTTCTTTTATAGCTATAAAAAAGTCCGAAAAAGTAACGAATCCGTGTTTATTACGTAAAGTCGTTAATCTCCTTTTCATTTGTGTTTCCTTATATAAAGACAAATTAATTCCCGTTACATTATGTATATTTATAATAAAATCATGATAGTCTTGGTCCATCTTCTTTCTCCCCTTCTCTTCATTCCCCCTAATCATATACGCAACAACAAAATAATTCTAGTTAAATAGCCTCCACCTGCTACAGCTAACCGAGGAAATTTATTTCTTTCATAAAAAAACTACCCTCAAATGAAGGTAGTTTTTCTACGTATTAATTAAACCCAAACGTTAACGGCTTTCTCATATTCACAAAGCTCTTCTGCTGTAAAGAAGATTCCGATTTCACGTTCAGCACTTTCAGGAGAATCTGAACCATGGATAATGTTCATTGATAATTGTGCTGCATAATCGCCACGAATCGTTCCTGGTGCAGAATCGGCTGGGTTAGTAGCTCCCATCATTGTACGTGCAGTTTTAATGACGTTTTCACCTTCCCAAACCATTGCAAAAACTGGTCCAGAAGTAATAAAATTCACTAACTCTCCAAAGAAAGGACGCTCACTATGCTCAGCATAATGTTTTTTCGCCGTTTCTTCAGATACAGACATTAATTTTGCTCCAACTAATTGGAAGCCCTTCTTTTCAAATCTTGTGACAATTTCACCGATTAAATTACGTTGTACTCCATCAGGTTTTACCATTAAATATGTACGTTCCATCTTATTGACCTCGCTTTCAAAATATAACAAATAAACAACAAACTTAGTATATCAAAAAAATAAAACGCTCTCAAACCTTTTTTTACCAATTTAGAACTTTCAATTTAAAAAAATAAAAAGGATGAATGTCTACAATTCTGATCACTCATCCTTTTTAATAAAACTATTAAAATTTACGGCGTCCAATATATGTAGCAATATCTGATAAATGTTGCTTTGCCTTAATATTAGGTAGTAAGTCAAGGCGCTCAAAAGCCTTCTTTAAGTACAGATCACTCATCTTAGTTGCATATTCAATCCCACCAGAACGCTTGATTACTTCTAAGAATTTGTGAAAATGCTCCTTATCCTGATTAGAACCGTTGAAGAAATCATTTAACTCCGCTTTTAATTGAGGTTTTTTTGTCAGTGCATAAAGAGCTGGTAATGTCACATTTCCTTGCAACAAGTCACCACCTGCTGGTTTGCCTAGCTGCTTTTCTGTCCCAATAAAATCTAAAATATCATCGGTAATTTGAAAAGACATACCAACATAATAACCAAACCAATAGAGTTGTTTTTGTACATCAGGATCCGCTTTAGACGCAATCGCCCCAAGCTGTGAGCTAATTGCAATAAGCAAGGCCGTTTTTCTTTTAATCCGCCGTAAATAGTGCCGCATATTTTGTTCCCAATTATATTGATCGCGGATTTGTTCAATTTCTCCTAAACAAATTTCAACCATTGCATTAGACATAATTTCATGAATGCTCGGATTTACAAAAATAGCCGATGTTTCGACCGCTTTTCCAAAAATAAAATCTCCTGTATACATTGCGACCCGATTATCCCATTGCGATTTAACCGTCTTTTCCCCTCTTCTTAACTCCGCATCATCAATCACGTCGTCATGAACGAGTGAACCCATATGAATAAGTTCAAGTGGAACCGCAATATGTTTTAATTTTTCTATATCATATTCACCAAATTTGGCTGCAAGAAGCACAAAAACAGGTCGAATTCTCTTTCCACCTGCTCTAAGCAAATGAACAGAGGCATCTTCTAAGATCGGATTCGCAGTTTGAACATTTTTTTCTAATTCACGTTCAATCGTCTTAATATCTTCTTTATAGTTTATATAAATATCAGCTAAGTTCATTCACTTCACCTTACTTAGTCAATTTATCTTTCACAGGTTGCCATAATTTAAGGGTTTCTACTGGTTCATTTAAATAACCAAGTTGATAACATAAATCATAAAAAGAAAGCAGACCTTTTTGTTCAGCTTCTGAAAAATCGTATGTTAAGCCGTTAAAGTAATTCGACCAAAACGGCAAATCTCCTGCATGATCTTTCATAATCTGTCGGATCATCGGTTGAAATTGTGTTTGTATCGACATTTCCTTACTAAATAACAATTCACGATTTAATAGTTCGAGCTCTTTTACTTTTGTTTCGACAATTTCATTTCTAACCGCTATAACAGCAAATGTCATCGGTAACCCTGTAAATTGATACCATAATTCACCAAGATCATACTGATAAATATTTGGTTCTTTACACCAAGTCGCTTTAATTGCATCATCACCAATTAATAAACAAGCATCAAACTGTGCAAGCATTTTATCATAGTTTGGCTCCTCTACTTCATAGTGAACCTTAAACTGATAAAAGTGAGCCAAAATCACTTTTAATAAATGAATGGTCGTTGCAGAGCTTGAAGTTAAAGCGATCCTTTTCTCATTTAATTGTTCAATTGGAACTTTAGAAAACAAAAATAAGGAACCAACAGCATGATAAGATGAAACCGATAAATCTGGTAAAAGCGTATAATCATGTTGGTTTTTAGCATAAGCAAAGCTAGAAATGCCACCGACATCAACCTCTGCTTTAGACATTGCCGCATTTAACTGAGCCGGAACTTGAGGTATAAATGTGAATTGTTCTTCTTTTAACTTATCTCTGTCAACAAAATAAAAAAGAGGTAGAATGTTTGTATAGGATATTTCACCAATTCGAAGCGTCATTACTCTCCCCACCTTTTAAACATTTCGTGCTCAACCTCAAGCCTATCCAACGTTTTTCCAACAACAAATTTAACTAAATCATCAATTGTTTCGGGCAAATGATAAAAGCCAGGCATAGCCGGCAAAATATGAGCACCCATTTTCGTTAATGTCAGCATATTTTCCAAATGAATTTGATGAAGAGGTGTCTCTCTTGGAACGATGACAAGTTTACGACCTTCTTTTAACATCACATCAGCTGTTCTTTCCAACAGATTTCCTGATGCCCCATGTGCAATCCCTGAAAGAGTTCCCATTGAACAAGGAATAATAACCATACCTTCATTACGGAAAGAACCACTCGCAATAGAAGCTGCATAGTTATGTAAATGATGAACCGTTAAGTTGTGATAACCGTCTGCAAAGAGCTCAGAAAGCAATTGTTCTCGATTAGTTGTATCTAATAAAAGCTCTTCTTTGAAAACTTGCCAACCTGCCTCTGTTATAATAAGATGGACATCAAATTCTTGTCTTAATAGTTCACGTACAAGTGTCACTCCATAAATCGCTCCACTTGCTCCTGTTATTCCAACGGTGAAAATTCTCTTTTTGTTTTGCATCATAGTAATAAAACATCTCCAATCGCAAATACGAACATTTGAATACTTAAAATTCCATTCATCGTAAAAAAGGCGACGTCTAGTCGAGACATATCATCAGCAGAAATAATCGAGTGCTCATAAATCATAATGAATCCAGCGATTATAACACCAATCAAATAGAGCCAACCTAGTGGCGTAAAAAAGTATAACGCTAAAAAAGCTAAAAAACTGACGATATGAAACCCTTTAGCTATTTTTAGGGAGTTTGCTAATCCGAAGCGACTTGGAATGGAATACACATTGTTATCACGATCATATTCTAAATCCTGTGTGGCATAAATGACATCAAAACCAGTCGTCCACATCGCTACCGCTAAAAATAAAACAAACGCTTCCCAAGTTAGGGTTCCTGTTGCCCCAACCCAACCTCCTAATGGAGCAATCGCTATCGTTACACCAAGAATCACATGGCAAGCCCAAGTAAAACGTTTTGTATAAGAATAAATAACCAAAAAGAAGACCGCAATTGGTAATAAATAAACAGCCAGCATATTTAATTGAAAGGCTGCAACAAATAAAAGAGCAAATGAAGCGATAATAAAAATAATCACTTCTAGTTTAGATAATAATCCAGCTGGAATAGCTCTTGATTCCGTCCGTGGATTTTTTTTGTCAATTTGAGCATCGATGACACGATTTAACGACATCGCAGCACTTCTAGCCCCAACCATTGCCAGTGTAATCCAAATCCATTGTGAAATGGTTGGTAGAGTTCCATTCATAATCGCGCTACCAAGAACAGCTCCAAAAAAGGCAAATGGCAAAGCAAAAACCGTATGCTCAAACTTAATCATTTCTAAGATGATTTTTAATTTTCTAATCACTTTTTTATCCCCAATTCTCATTTACTCAGACGGTTTAATACCGAGATGCATAGCTGCAACTCCACCGGTAAACGCTTTAACTTCAACCGGTTTAAACCCTACATCAAAAAACATCTGCTTTAATTGTTCACGCCCTGGAAAATTTTTAGTTGATTCGTTTAACCAAGAATATTCTTGATAACTTTTCGCAAACAATTTCCCGAAAACCGGCATTATATAGCCAAAATAAAAAAAGTACAATTGCTTAAACCCTGGTATTGTCGGTTGTGAAGTTTCTAAACAAACGACCTTCCCTCCTGGCTTAACCACTCGATACATTTCTTTAAGCACTTGAGTGTAGTCTGGTACATTTCGCAAACCAAAACCAATCGTCACATAATCAAATTGATTATCTTCATACGGCAGTTCCATCGCATTACCGTGAACTAAATTGACTTGCTTTAGTTTTAGGTTGTCCACTTTTTCTTGACCGACTTTTAACATATTTTGACTAAAATCTAATCCTTCAACATGTCCAGTTGAACCAACAGCTTGAGCGAGTGCAATCGTCCAATCACCCGTTCCACAACAAACATCTAAAGCCTGTTGCCCCCTTTGGACATCCATTTTCTTCATCGTGCTTTTTCGCCATGATTTATGACGTTGAAAGCTAATCACAGAATTCATGACATCGTAGCGTTTATAAATTGATTCAAAAACTTGATGCACGCGCTCTTCTTTTGACTGTGTCATTTTATTCACCCTTCTTCTGCAATTTTCTTCGGACTAACGGTTACTTGTAAAATCCCTTCTAACCTTGTCACAATAATTCGTTCAACTGTAGCCATGGATTGACTCATTTGAAGAATTTTATCTTTTAAGACCTCGACTTTTTCTTCGAGTATCATTAAATCTTCCGCATCGTTTGGATGCTCTGATAACAAGGATTGAATGATCGCATGTCTTTTTCCATTCTTCCAAGCTTTTTGTTCAATTAAAAGCCTTTTCAACAAAAAGAACTCTTTAAACAAGCTCAGCCATTGCCGTTCCTCAAAATGTTCGGCAATGTTTTGTAGTAGTTTCGATTCAACTGAGATGACTTCATTTTCTATCTTTTTATACCCTTTTAATGCAGCTGAATTTTTATAAAGATTCATTTTGCACTCATTTATTTCTTGAATGGAGCGACTAAAAATGCGGATCATCGGAACATTTTGAGCTTTAGCTAGTAAATAATAATAGAGACTACTGTAATAATCTCCTGCTAAAACAGTAAGTTGCCGTTCCTTTATCACTACATCTGATTTTATTTTATGGAGAGTCACATCCTCATGTACATCTAAGGCCGCTTGTAATAGCACAGCCGACAAGATAATCGTCTTCACGTCTTTATTAGGAAGATGGCCAGATAACATGGCATATAAAAAAATAATCTTATCTTCATCTATCATGGGACCCTCAATATGGTGCTCCAAATATGTATGCTTAGTTAAATCATTAAAGCTCTCTTTTATGTCAATCAAAATCTCATTTAGCTCTTTTTTACTAACCATCAATAGTCCCCCAAATCACTTACCAACTTTACAGATCATCCGACCATTTCCAATTTAATGGACAATTTATAAACCGCATATTATTATAGCATAATTTTAATGGTCGGACTAATAAAATCAACCTTCTACTAACCATTCGGTATCTGCAAACCCTCTTACTTGACTGAAATGAATAAGGCCATTAAAAAGGCAGGCGAACTCGTTCTTTTACGTCGTCTATTCATATGACTAGCAAAAACTTGAACTTGAACAAAATAGAAAAAAGCAGGAAATCCCGCTTTTATTCTTCTGTATCAATTGTCCCATGTACGGTTTGGATTACAGCTTTACCTCTAATTTTTATCGCAGAAGTGTGTTCAGTAAACTGAGCGATCATAACCTCACCTTTATCAAGCTTTTCAGAATGATGAAAACGAGTATCTGACCCACGTGTTAAACCGATGACATTTACTCCATTTTCTTTGGCTTTAATGACTATGCTCTCATTTTGATTACCCATAACTTCGCTCTCCTTTATCTACACTCAACTTTTAATAAAACCTAATACCTCAGCTCTTAATGATGCATCTTCTGCATATTTTCCACGTACAGCAGTGGTAATCGTTTTCGCTCCTGGTTTTTTCACACCTCGCATCGTCATACACATATGCTCTGCTTCGACGACAACAATAACTCCATGTGGGTCAAGTGATTCAACAACGGAATCTGCAATCGTTGCTGTAATTCGTTCTTGTAATTGCGGCCTTTTGGCAACCGCTTCAACCGCTCTTGCTAACTTACTTAAACCCGTTACTTTTCCACCTCTTGGAATATATCCAACATGTGCATGTCCAAAAAACGGAACAAGATGATGTTCACACATAGAAAAGAAAGGAATGTCCTTAACAAGCACTAATTCCTCATGATCTTCTCCAAATACAGTTTGGAAATGCTCCTTAGGGTCTTGATTTAATCCTTGAAATACTTCTGCATACATTTTTGCTACTCTTTTTGGTGTATCCTCTAAACCTTCACGACTTGGATCTTCACCAATGGCTTCCAAAATCATCGTGACTGCTTGTTGAATTTTTTTATGATCTACTGATTGCAACGTCTTTGCCTCCAATTATCCTTTTCTTGTCATAAAGGATGACATACTTAAATATTAGCACATTCTTTTCAAAAAAGGCAAAGAGGAATTCCTTTCTAACTAGGAATTCCTCTAAATTTATGTTTATTTTTGTCAAAGGATGTCACAACGATTATAAAATAATCGCAATTAATCCACCTGAGCCTTCATTAATGATTCGCTCTAATGTTTCTTTTAATTTGTAGCGAGCGTTTTCAGGCATTAACGATAGTTTCGCTGAAATCCCTTCCCTCACAATGGAATTAAGCGAGCGTCCAAAAATGTCAGAGTTCCAAATCGATAATGGATTTTCCTCAAAGTCTTGCATTAAGTAACGGACAAGTTCTTCACTCTGTTTTTCCGTTCCTATAATTGGAGCAAATTCTGACTCGACATCCACTTTAATCATATGAATCGAAGGTGCGACAGCTTTTAAACGAACACCGAAACGAGCACCTTGGCGGATAATTTCTGGCTCATCTAAACTCATATCTGATAAAGCTGGAGCCGCAATTCCATATCCGGTTTGTTTCACCATTCTTAATGCATCAGACACTTGATCATATTCAGATTTAGCATGGGCAAATTCTTGCATTAATTGCAAGAGATGATCTTTCCCTCTAATTTCAACACCAACGACTTCTTTTAACACTTGATCATACAAGTCATCTGGAGCAAATAAATCAATTTCTGCAATTCCCTGCCCCATCTCAATTCCTGCTAATCTTGCATCATCAATAAATTCATACTCGGCAAATTGGCCAACGACACGGTCTACATCACGTAAACGTTTAATATCATTAACTGTCTCACGTACAGATTCTTCGTAACTCTGTCTTAACCAATGCTCTTCATTTAAGACCATCACCCAGCTTGGTAAGTTAACATTGACTTCATGCACAGGGAATTCAAATAACACTTCTCTTAATACATTGTTAATGTCCTGATCCGTCATACTTTCAATACTCATCGCTAAAACAGGAATGTCATGCTCCTCTGCTAACTCGCGACGGAGCTTATCTGTATCCGGATGATAAGGACGTACACTGTTGACAATCATGATAAATGGTTTTCCTACTTCTTTTAATTCCTCAATCACTCTTGTTTCTGATTCAATATAATCATAACGTGGAATGTCACCAATTGATCCATCTGTCGTCACAACGACACCTAAAGTAGAGTGCTCTTGAATGACCTTCCGCGTTCCAATTTCAGCCGCTTCTTGAAAAGGAATAGGCTCCTCATACCATGGTGTATTGATCATTCGTGGTCCATTTTCGTCTTCATACCCTTTCGCTCCAGGTACCGCATAACCTACACAATCCACTAAACGTATGTTTACATCTAATCCTTCATCGACATGAATAGAAACAGCTTGATTTGGTACAAACTTTGGCTCGGTTGTCATAATCGTTTTACCAGCGGCACTTTGAGGTAATTCATCTTGTGCTCGTACTTTTTCTGACTCATTAGGAATGTTCGGGAGTACGACGAGCTCCATGAATTTTTTTATAAAAGTCGATTTCCCCGTACGAACCGCACCTACTACCCCAAGATAGATATCACCGCCTGTTCTTTCAGCAATATCTTTGAAAATGTCAATCTTTTCCACTTGATCCCCTCCCGATCATGTAAGGATTTGAAATTTATCGATTCCGTTAAAATCTTAGGACACTATCATTCATATGATGTTGTCCCATGACTTATGACAAATGATTGAATCGAATCCTTTCATTACTGCTACCGAGAAGGGGATGCCCTTCAGATACAGAGTACTTCGACATTTCACAAGAAAAAAATCAAGCAAAATGAGTAAGCCACTTGTATCCTTCAACAAAAAAAGCCCCTTCCAATCCTATATATATCAATTGGTAAGAGGCAATAGACCATTTTTTTATAAAAACGATTAAAATTCTATCTACTTTTTGTTAAATCTATTTTTCTAAACTCATATCATATTGTGGTTCACCGTTCTCATCCAATGTATAAGCTACAGAACGAGTCGGAACAAAGTAAGTGTTTTCTAAAAGGATGGGACGAATATCTTCCCCCTCTTGGAAATCATGTTCATATTCTTGCAATGCCATATTTAAATCAATTCGATAGTCAATCACAACTTCCCCATCATTTGTTAAAAGCAAAGGCAAAAACGTTTCATAATAGGGGCTTTTAACATAAGGTTCACTTGAATACCCTAGCTCTTCATAATCAAGTTTAAATAAACCGTGATCTAACACTTCAGCAACAGGAGCATACGAATGTTTACGAATATGTTCATTGACCCTTGTATATAATCGTTGAATTTCATTTATGGAAGTTAAATCAACGACGCGAACTTGCAAACTATCTTCAACATCCCATAACACATATTGAAAAACACCACCGTTTTCCAAAGCCGTTCCAGGTGCTTGCTGTAAATAGCGTGGAACTAATTGATTAAAATCAACAACATAGCGATGGTATAAAGGTGTGTTTTCCTCAAAAGTCCTAATTGGCAATACACCTGTATCTTCTTGAAAATTCTCAACTGCAACTCGCACCGATTCTAATTGATCCGGATACGCGATCTGATTCTCCACTCTATTTTCCTCTGGATAAAAACATCCAGCCAAATATGTAGTTAATAATAGAACCGTTGTGAGAAAAAATATTTTTTTCATCGTAAACTTCTACCTCATTTCATTTATTTCCAAACTTCATTTAATTAGCTACAGCTGTCGGTCCACCAGCTACAACAATAAAGACGATTAACCCTGCAACACATAAACAAATAAACGAAATTGTTAAAACAACTTTTTGTAGGAAACCTTTTAATTTTGTCCGGCTAATTAAAGCCGTCACAACCGATACAAACATTAAAAACATCGCAAAAAAGGAGACATACATACTTAACATCGCTTGAGACATAATGCCAAACCTCCTAAACCTTCAAAATCTACCTTATAAATTATAGCATACAAACGAGTATAAAGTTAAAATGATCACAACGCTAGTCCACAATCAATTACGACAATTTTGTGAAATGCGGCTAATTTTCTCCCCAAACAAAAAAAGGTTGAAGAAGCGGGGGCACACTTCTTCAACTTAACTAAACCCTTCGAAAACAAAGCCCTATTTATAATGTTCGTTCTATAAAGTATATGCAACCACTTACTAGTTGCGTTCAACATACGCCTAAGAACTTGAACCTATTTTTTATTGAACATTTTGGCAAGAGAAGCAAAATCAGCAGGAACATTATTTTTTAAAATGGCTTGCACTAGCTGGTCTTCTTTTTCTTTTGATACAGGCTTATTAGCAATCTTTGAAACTTGGGCGATTAATTGACGAACAGTCGCTTCATCTTGAAGATTAGCTTGACTTACTGAATTGGCTAATTTCAATAATTGATCAGGTCTTACATTCGTTTTCTTTTGGACATTATCCATAAACGAATGGTCGTTTTTTTCATGCATCGGTGCGACCTCCTTCATACATAGTTTCAACATATCCTATGCGAATAACTAAAAGAGGTGCACATCCGAATCAGAAGAAGCCTAATAATCACTTTCCTTAAGAGAATAATTTGTCAATTCTTCCACCTCATGCTTCTTAAGACGCCCCATTAATTCCTCTGCTGCTTCTTGTGGAGTCGTTTCTTCAAATAAGACTTTATATAATGCTGTCGTAATCGGCATTTCGATTCCTAACTCTAAGGCAAGCTCATACGTTGCCTTTGTTGTTCGAACCCCTTCCACAACCATGCCCATTTTTTCTAATACTTCATCCAATGTTAAACCCTGACCTAACATATGACCTGCACGCCAATTACGTGAATGGACACTTGTACATGTCACAATTAAATCACCAAGTCCTGATAATCCAGAAAAAGTTAATGGCTCGGCACCTAACTTCACACCTAACCTCGCCATTTCAGCTAAACCACGGGTCATAATTGCTGCTTTCGTATTATCACCAAGCCCTAATCCATTTGTCAGCCCACAAGCCAAAGCGATAATATTTTTAATCGCACCACCTAGTTCAACTCCGATTAAATCAGGATTTGTATACACACGGAAATGTTGATTAATAAATAAATCTTGGACTTTTTCTGCAGCCTCAATATTATTAGATGAACTCGTAACCGTTGTCGGTTGGCGTAAGCTCACTTCTTCAGCATGACTAGGCCCTGATAAAACAACAACATCTCCAAGCAGCTCTGAACCAGCAAATTCCTCTTCGATCATTTCTGAAATGCGTTTATGAGTGCCAGGCTCAATCCCTTTACTCGCATGAATAATCGTTGCTTTTGTATCCATAATTCCCTTTAAATTGTTAATCGTTTCACGAATCGCTTTCGTTGGGACAACGATTAAAATATTGCTTACACCACTAACAGCTTCTTTTAAATCGGTTGTGCCTTTAATGGAATGAGGCAATTCAATATTTGGTAAATACTTCTCATTAGTGTGCTTAAGATTAATTTCATTTATTTGGTCTTCTCTTCTCGCCCAAATGGTTACGTCATGATTATTGTCTGCAAGTACTAAGGCAAGGGCACTACCCCAACTACCCGCACCGATAACAGCAACTTTTGACACATCATCAGCTCCAATCCAAATCTTTTAAATGACTTATTTTATTAATTTGTGCACTTCTGCTAACAGGAATTAATTTTGACCTAACGAGCCTCTATCAATCCCCTAAAAAGGCGGTTGTTCAAACATTGAATGATTATTTAACTTTTTTGACCAATTTTATTTTCCGATCCATTAAAAATCCGCATCACATTCGTACGGTGACGCCAGAGTGAAAGGATGGCAACAACAAATGTCAAATAGATAAAGACAAGTGGATAATCATAATAAGGCAATAGAAAGAATGTCGCAACAGGTGTTAATAGGACAAATAGTAACGATCCTAAAGAAACATATCGCGTAAAGATAATACTTATAATCGCAATTAAACCAGCTATGAGAGCGGGCCAAAAAACAAGGGTTGATAAAACCCCAATCGTTGTGGCAACCCCTTTACCACCTTTGAAGTTGTAATAGACAGGCCAATTGTGACCGATAATTGCTGCTACTCCACCAAGAACAGGAAACCAACCTAAATCATTTGTAGCCACCATATATCCAAACCAAACAGCTATAACCCCTTTAAGAACATCTAAAATTAAAACGGTTATCGCTGGTCCTACCCCTAAGACACGTAATGTATTTGTGGCACCAGCGTTTCCACTACCATGCTGACGAATATCGACTTTTTTAATCTTTTTAGCAATAATATAACTAAAACTAATCGACCCTACTAAATATCCAAATACAATGGTAACGACTAATAAGATACCCTCCATATTCTCCCCCAAAATGATTTAATCGTTCTTTTTTCGAGCTAGAATTTTAATTGGTGTCCCCTCAAATTCAAATGTTGCACGCAATTTATTTTCTAAAAATCGTTGATATGAGAAGTGCATCAGCTCAGGTTCATTGACAAAAAACACAAAAGTTGGTGGCGCTACTGCCACTTGCGTCACATAGCTAATTCTCAAGCGCTTCCCTTTATCTGTCGGTGTAGGATTCATCGCAACCGCATCCATAATCACATCATTTAACACATGTGTTTGCACACGTAACAGATGGTTTTCCGCAACTTTATTTACAGCTGGTAAGACAAACTGCAATCTTTGTTTTGTTTTAGCTGACAAGAACAAAACAGGTGCATAGCTTAAGAATAAAAATTCATCTCTAATTTTTTGCTCAAAATTCTGCATCGTTTTGTCATCTTTTACAACAGTATCCCATTTATTGACGACGATAATAACGGCACGACCGGCTTCATGAGCGTATCCGGCAATTTTTTTATCTTGTTCAATGATACCTTCTTCTGCATTAATAACGATTAAAACGACATTAGAACGTTCAATCGCTTTTAATGAGCGCAGCACACTATATTTCTCCGTTGATTCATACACCTTACCTCTTTTTCTCATCCCAGCTGTATCGATAAGCACATACTTCTGTTCATCTTTTGTAAAAGGTGTATCAATCGCATCTCTTGTTGTTCCAGGTATATTACTAACAATTACTCGTTCTTCACCGAGCATCGCATTTACTAAAGATGATTTCCCTACATTTGGTCTACCAATTAATGAAATACGAATCGTTTCCTCATCATAATCATCGCCATCATCTTCAGGGAAATATTCAATCACCGCATCCAACAAATCGCCTAAGCCTAAGCCATGCGAACCTGAGATCGGATATGGTTCACCTATTCCAAGTGAGTAAAATTCGTATAATTCTTCACGCATTTCAGGATTATCGATTTTGTTAACTCCTAAAACAACCGGTTTTTTTGAGCGGAATAATAATTTCGCTACTTCTTGGTCCGCACCCGTAATTCCTTCTTTTCCATTCACAATAAATACAATAACATCCGCTTCTTTAATCGCTAGTTCCGCTTGCTCCCTCATTTGCACGAGCAAAGGTTCGTCTCCTAGTTCAATTCCACCTGTATCAATTAAGTTAAAGTCACGGTTTAACCATTCACCCTTACTGTATAACCGATCTCTTGTTACTCCAGGCATATCTTCAACAATTGCAACTCGTTCCCCAACAATTCGATTAAATATTGTCGATTTTCCGACATTCGGACGACCTACAATAGCCACTACTGGCTTCGTCATAGCGTCACGACCTTCCTTTTTAAACTTTACATGTCATTACATCCGTAACTCATTCATTCTACTAAAAGTTTATTAGCTTGTACATATTATTTCCTGAAAAGCCTTTTTTTTATCCACTTTCGAGTTTCTAATTTACTCAACTTTCGCAGAGTATGATTGGCTCTTAACCGTTGATAGAGATTGATTTTAGGGAGATACAACACTCAATTTGACTTTACATGAACGGTTCAATCGTTGACAGTCTGAACACATCTCTTCGTAGGCTGTTGAAGGAATCTGTTCACTAAAATAAGCACTTCGGCTGTCGCTCCCAAAACCATACTCCGCGTCCTGCGGGAACCTGGCGAGCCTCCTCGGCAAGCCTTGCGGGGTCTCGCTCCACGGTTTATTCCCGCGGGAGTCTCCGTATGGTTTTTCCGCTAAGTGTCGTGGAGTTGCTTGATGATATGGCCATTCTCAATTAGCTATTTCTAACGCAGAAGGACCTTCTTCTTCACTTTGTTGGTTATGGAACTAAATAGGGAGTTGCCAGCTATTTTTTTCCGAAGTCTGCAGGAATGAAAAGACATGATTCCAATCGAAACCAGCTCGATCATCTAGCTAACGTACAGAGCATCAACAATGATTGGTTTACAACTGTAACGGATTTAATCATTGAAAGAGAAAAATCATTCTCAAGCTAATGTACGTTGAAGTCATGACTGTTTTTTTATTCAATGAGAAAAAGGAACCTAGATTCGATTCCAGTATCTAGCGGACAAACAGACACGGAGACTCCCGCAGGAATAAACCGTCCAATGAGACCCCGCAAGCGTGAAACGCTGAGGAGGCTCATGAGGTTCCTGCAGGACGCGGAGTGTCTGTTTGGGAGCGACCGCCGGAGGGCCTATTATTTTTTTCTTAATGCACAGTTTATCCGTTTGGTGTGATAGTGCGTTCTCGCTTTTCAAACGTGTCAAGGGCATTTGTTTAAGAGCTTCTATTCGCTCTGCCAACTCGTTGAACGGATTTTCTCGATGCGAAAGTTGAGTAATTTAGTAATCCCTACTATTTTATGCATCCACTTTGACGTTATTCGCTCGCTCCAATTTTTGTCTTGCTCTTGTAGTCGCTCTTACTGATGGATATAAGACTTCCTGCTGCTGTTTACCTGTTCTCCACTGTAAAAAGAGTTGGTTAATGCTACTTAGCATATATCTAATAAAAGCAATACAAGCAAAAATACAGATAGTAAAAGTCACCACATCTAAAAAGAGCATTCGCCCAATTTCAGCAAAACCAAAAAAATAATGTTTTACAAATCCAGATAAAAATTCTCCTTGTAACATTCCGACTATGGACGTGATGGCCTTATCTTTAATCGACCCTAAATGGAAGGAAGCAATAATAAAGCTAATCGCCGCTAAATAAATTCTTTGATCGATAAACAAAACGACTGGGTCAAACAAGGTAAATACGTCAAAAGTAGCATAAGCGATAGCTAATAGACTAGATAAAACGAGCATATAAATCATTTTTGGCCATTTATAAAAACGCAAAAAAGAGCAAATAAACATAAAAGCAGGGATAAGTGCCACTCTAAACGAAAAACCATTCCAAAAAATTTGAAGAGGCATAATCGTAACAATTGTTAACAAACAAACAGTTAACCAAAAACGTTGATTTGTTTTATTAAAAAAGAAGGTTAATACGATCCATACACCCCAAGCAGCCCAATAAAAATACATTCCTTCCAATTTCTTCTCTTCCTTTCTGAAGAATTCATTCTATTAAAAAATGATTCTTTCATCTTCTTTTTAAAATTATCGTCTAAAAGAAAGCTTTCTAATCATCAAAATAATATTTAATTGAAGGAGGAGTCTCCTCATGACAAAGTCAGAGGCCACTGAAACTTGGACTGTTTGTAAAGTAAAAGTTATAAGATTTAGCTGTACTCCGCCAACTCCATACCCTACGCGTTCCGCCGGTGAACCGGGAGCCTCCTCGCTTTGCTGCGAGGTCTCCCGTGTTTCACTTTTCCGGCAAGAGTCTCCGGGTATTGCGTTGGCTCCGTTTTGGTTAAAGAAAAACGATTGTAGCCATAATCATTCATCTAATACTGTTGGATTATAAATAATGGTGCATAGTAAAAAATCATTTACGAGCAGATGGCTGCCCCTCTGTTCGAAATCCGAAAAAAGCTGTTGATTTTACTATTTTCAGTAAATCAACAGCTCAAAACCTCTATTATCATTATGATTTATATTTTTTTAATTGATCACCAATCATATCACCCAATGAGAATCCGCTAGATTCTTCTTCTTTATGACTTTCATAATCAGCATAATGGTCTTCTACGTCTTCTTCAATCAAAGCTCGAATACTTAACGAAATTCTCTTTTCGTCTAGGTTAACATCGAGAACCTTAGCTTGAACTTTTTCACCTTCTGTTAAAACTTCAGATGGTGTACCAATATGACGATTGGCAATTTGAGAAATATGAACTAAACCTTCAACCCCATCGGCTACTTCAATAAAGGCTCCAAAGGATACTAAACGTTTAACCGTTCCTGAAACAACATCACCTTGAGAAATGGTTCCCTCAATTTTTTCCCATGGGCCAGGTAATGTATCTTTAATAGATAAAGATACTCTTTCGCTTTCCGTATCAACAGAAAGTACCTTCACTTTCACTTTATCGCCTTCTGAGACAACGTCCGATGGTGACTCAACACGATGATGGGCAAGTTGAGATATATGTACAAGACCATCAACACCACCTAAGTCAACAAAGGCTCCAAAATTAGTTAACCTTTGAACGGTTCCTTCAATAACCATCCCTGGTTCAATTCCTTGTAATAAATGTTTTTTCTGTTTTTCAACTTCCTCATCTAAAACGACACGTTGAGATAATATTAATTTATTATTATCTTTATCTAGCTCAACGACTTTTAAGCGAAGGGTTTTCCCTTTATAATCCGAGAAATCCTCAACATAATGACGTTCAACCAACGAAGCTGGGATAAATCCACGCACTCCAAGATCAACGACTAAACCACCTTTAACGACATCAGCAATAATGGTTTCAATTACTTCACCCGTTTCAAACGAGTTTTGTAAAGAGACCCACGCCTTCTCAGCCTGTACCGCTCTTTTTGATAAAACTAGCTCATCATCTTCCAACTTTAACACCTTTAACTCAACTTCATCATCTACAGACAAGACATCAGAGACTTTTTCAACATGTAAACTAGATAATTCACTAATCGGAATAACTCCATCTACTTTATAACCAACATCAACAAAAGCTTGTTTATCCTCTACTTTTGTTATTTTCCCCGAAATGACATCACCTACTACTATCGATTTCATTCCAGCCACTTCACTATTCATTTCATTAACCATTGACTTTTTCCTCCTTCAACCATAAAGATCTCATTTGAACAAAGTGCATTCTTATAAAATAACTTCCACACATTGTGAAAGGAATTAACGGTTCGAATGTTCGTCGATTAACTTCTGAATTTCATTCATAATCACTTCTGTCGCTTCTTCAGCTGTCAATTTATTTTGTCGATGTTCATCAAAAGGAATAGGGGCCCCATAAACTAATTGGAGTGGCTTAAACTTTTGATAAGGACCGATGACAGCACACGGAATAACGGTTGCATTAGAGCGTAAGGCGAAAAAACCAGCTCCAGCTAAGCCTTTTCCCATTTTTCCATCCTTACTCCTTGTGCCTTCAGGAAACAGCCCCAGCATCTCTCCATCTCTTAAATATTGGATGGCTGTTCTTAACGCTTGCTTATCACTCATACCTCTTTTGACAGGGAAAGCCCCTAACCTTGGTAAGAGACTTTTTAAAATCGGCTTTTCAAACAATTCTTGCTTTGCCATATAATGAATTGGGCGTTTAAGATATGAACCAAGTAATGGTGGATCAAAGTTACTAATATGGTTACAACATAATAAAACACTGCCTTCTTCAGGAATGTTTTCCTTGCCTTTGATTTTTACTTTATAAGCAGTCGACAGAAAAACACGACAAATCGTTTGACCGAGTTTGTAGATGCTCATTTATGAAATTCTCTCCTTCGCTAAGTCAATAATGGCCTCTACCACCTCATCAATGGTTAAACTTGTCGTATCTAGTTCCTTGGCATCTTCAGCCTTCTTTAACGGTGCCACTTCTCTAGTAGAGTCAAACTCGTCTCTTCTGGCAATATCTTTTTTTAATTGTTCTAAATCAGAGTCAATCCCTTTTTTCACTTGTTCCTCATGACGCCTTTTAGCTCGTTCATCTACAGATGCCGTTAAAAAGATTTTTAATTTTGCATTTGGAAGCACGTGGGTTCCTATATCTCTTCCGTCTAATACAACTTGTCCTTCTTTAGCAAGTAAGCGTTGACGCTCTACCATTTCTTCGCGTACAGCTTGATGACTCGCAGCTAACGAAACATGCTGGTTCACTTCATTTGAACGAATTTGCTCGGTTACTTCTTCGTTATTTAAAAGAACCTTTGTATACGCTTTTTCATTCACAAGTCTAATCGTTAGACTATCCAGTAACTGCCTCATTTCTTTACCATCACTTAAGGAAATGTCTTCTCTAAGTGCGGCATACGTTAAGGCACGGTACATAGCCCCTGTATCAATGTATAAAAAAGATAATTTCTCAGCCACTAATTTAGCTACCGTACTTTTTCCAGCACCTGCAGGACCATCAATGGCAATTGCTAAACGTTCTTCCATTTCATTACACCTCATCCATGTCAACACAACATTCATTTACAGTACTTTAATCAGTTTGATACTATTTTTATATTTTATCATATTCTTAAAAGAGGGTCTAACTTATCTGGAGAAATTCTCTAAAGTTAAGCCTTATCTACTTGAACAAACTGACGCTTAAAACAAAATTGGATAATTTCTTCTCTTGTTTGGGAGGGCATCTCCTCAAACTGACAAGAAACAAGTTGTTTTCTGTCATTAAAACTATTTATGCGAATGATCTTTGCCTTTGTACCGATCGTTTTTTTCCGTCCCTTTCCTAAAACGATTAACAATGATACCTCTTGCATTGGCCGTAGTTTTTCGTGGATAGGAATAAAAAAAGAGCAACCTCCCCCACTTAAATCAAAGGTCGTTGTTGCAAATGTTTTCTCATTAATAGTAACGGTGACATCTAATAAGGTTTTAATTCGCAAATACTCACGCCTTTGAATTCGTTTATACTCTGTTAAAGGGGCATTTTTTAAAATAAGTACTGGAATTTGCATGATTTTACGCCCTATAATTTCGGATTCAAATTGATAAATAGCCTTATCTTTGCCTATATAGGAAACGAGAAATGAAGTCCCCTTTAAAAAATATGATTGTTTTTGTGTTAATTCACTTATCGGATAGTAAATCACGAGATCTTGATTTAAAAAATCAACTACCATCGACGAGAATTTCTCTGTTTTTGGCTTCCCCATATCTGATTGTTCAGTTAACTCTAGATAGATTGACTTACCGATTTCAATCAATCTTACCACTCCTTTTGTACTATTGATTCTCTATTATGACATGTTATGTATAATTGCGAAAGTATTTGTCCAAAACTTAATAAACCCCCTAAAGTTAAACCTTAGAGGGTACTATATTTTCATATTTTGTTCTCTTTATGATTGATATTGATGCATCGATTCAGCTTGTGGCATTCTCTCAACTAGTTCTTCTTCCCCATTTTCTGCATTAATGAAAATGCGATAGGTTTCATCATTTAAAAGCCCGTAAAACTCATAACATAACACTTCTTCACCAATGTCATTTTTAATTAAACCTAGATGTTCTTCCATTACCTCTAAACGAGGATTTAATTTGGCTTTTGCTTCATCTCTAGTAATCGACGGACTTGGTATATGACGTTCTTTATGATTGATTAAATAATCTTTTGCTTCATAACCGACTATATCCCCATCATCTAAGGCAACTTCGACGGTAATGGAATCCGTATAAACTCGAACATCATCTTCAACATAAACAAATTTTAGCATCCCAACCGAATCATATTGTTTGCTATCAACGAGCTGCATTTGTTCAAAGTTTTGATTTTTTAAATAGTCACTCGCTTTTTCGGAAGCCTCATTTAAACTCACATTCACTTCCCCGATGTTTCGAGCTTGCATAAACCAGATCGGATGTCCCCCTTGAACACTGATGTCCATATAGTAATTTGTTGCATGCTCTGGGTCGTCAATCGCAAGTGTATAAGCTTCATAAACTAACCCTTCACCTGTCTCCGAAATATGAATCGCCGCATTTTGACTCATATTTAAATAGTCACTTGCAATCTCTTTTGCTTCTTCTTTTGACACTCGCTTCCCATTTAATGCTTTTTTGAGTTGACCATTAATATCTTTCATCGCCGCGTTTTCAGGTCCCCACTCAAGCTCACTATACCCTTCCACTGATTTATTCATTACTTCAAAATGAGAAAGTACTGTATTATCTCTTGGCTCATTTTGTGCAGTTATTTCTTTTTCAATGTCTAACCAACGATGGCCATTCGCTAATACTTCCGCTTGGGTTTGACGGATTTCTTGACGAATTTCCTTTGAAAGTTGATACAACTGTTCCAAATTTTGATACTCTTCATCTGTCAACGGTTCTTGATCTAAATCACGAATCGATGTGCGATAAGTTAATTTACTTAAATTGTATAAAAATTCTTCTGTTTGACTAATATCGATTGAAGCGAGCGGTAATTGCCCCATTTCCTCTTGGGCTAAACTCGTCACACGCCAAACTTCTGCTAAAGAAGGTGTGAGTTGTCTTCTCGTATTCATCGCTAATGTTGAACCTAACTGATCCTCAATTTGATCTAAATGAAAAGCTAAATCATGAAAGGCGCGTTGATAGTTATTCTCCGCCTGTGTCGCTAATACTTGTTTTTGTCCCTGTTCTTGAAATGCCCAATATCCGGTCGCAATTAAAGCAATACTCAGTAGACCGATTAGAACATTACGTACCATAATCATTCACCTCCATAATTTAATGACAGAAAATATGCTTACCAATTTTTTTAATTTGTGGACGAGTCCAAATCCATCCAGATGTAGCCGTGTCTGGATTAAAATAATAAAGTGCATTCCCTGTAGGATCTTGTCCATTGATCGCATCCAATACGGCTTTCCTTGACGTTTCATTAGGTTCTAACCAAATTTGTCCATCCGCGACGGCCGTAAAAGCTCGCGGTTCAAAAATGACATCAGATACTGTATTCGGAAAAGATGGGCTGTTCACTCGATTTAAAATAACTGCGGCAACCGCCACTTGACCAACATATGGTTCACCACGTGCTTCACCATATACCGCTTGTGCCATAATTCGAATATCATTATCTGAGTATCCTGCCGGCACATTTGTTGCCTTGTCAATTGTAGCAGCATTGTCTTGCTCAGTTGGTGTCTCTGGATCTGGAGCTTCGCCACCTGGTTGCTCACTAGCTTGCCCTTCCGGTTGTGGTTGCTCCTCCGGCTGTGGCTGACCCTCAGGTTGTGGTTGCCCTCCAGCTTGACCCCCTCTACCTGCTTTTGTGTCCGAACTTCCTTTTGGACCTTTTTGAATCGATTTAGGTGTTCCACCATAATGGGTGAATTTTCTTCCTTCCTTTATTGACTTTTGAACATGGTCACGGTTATAGTTCGTCGATTTAACGAGCTTTTCTTTCATATCAGGACCGACTAATCCATCAATATCTAAGCCAAATTCATATTGATAATTTCGGACCGCCCAATATGTACCCCAACCGAAAACCCCATCAATTTTGCCATTGTAATAGCCAATGTATTGAAGTCTTGATTGCAACTCGATCACATCTTCACCCGTTGCCCCGTGCTGGATCACTTGCTCTGTAAAAGCTTCTGCTCGGTCCGTATGACTCCACATTAATAACGCAGTAAAAATGAGCATAACGCTCCAAACCCTTTTCTTTTGAAACAGATAATCTTTCATGTTGTCTACTACCTCCCTTTGGTGTACCATCTGTTGATTTATTGAAATATCAATCACTAATCGTAGTGTCTATCAACTTCCTTTTTTTATTCAATGAATCAGTAAAAAATGGGTGTGAAACCAAACGAATGGATTTTTTCTATATTAAAAAGACGGTTTCATTGCTATTAAAAGCGAATGAAACCGTCCTATTATCCTATACTAAGTATGTTTTCCCTACCTATCATTAAAGCACATTAAAATACCTGCCCTCCGGATGAGCAAACACCATCGCGGTTACACTTGCCTCGGGTTCCATCATAAATCCATCCGTGAGTTCAACACCAATTTTTTCAGGTTGAATCAGTTTAAATAACTTTGCTTGGTCTTCTAAATTTGGACAAGCTGGGTATCCAAAAGAAACACGTACTCCTTGGTATTTAGCGGCAAAACGCTCGGCCATCGTAAAATCGAGATGATCGGGGAAGCCCCACCTGTCACGCATTAATTGATGGACACGTTCAGCAAAACCTTCGGCTGTTTCTAAGGCTGCTGCTTGAATTAGATGGCTTTCTAAATAATCCCCAGCTTCCTTGGCTCGTTCGGCCATTTCCCGCACACCTTTACCAGCTGTTACAGCTAAAAAACCAACATAATCAAGCTCACCACTTGAGACAGGTCTTAAATAATCGGCAAGACATAAATAAGGTTTTTGCTGTTGGCGTGGGAATGAAAAACGTTCAATCACATTGCGTGTGCTAGGATCATCATAAATTAAAATATCATCACCATCGGATTGAGCAGGAAAGAAACGATAAACCGCATTTAATTGAAGAAGCTGATCTCGTTTAGCTCGGAATAAAAAATCGTCAACCTTTTCCTTTAACTGCAAAGCTCGCTCATCTTGTTCCTCTAATAGACGACTGACTTTTCCTTGTAAACCTAAATGTCGCCCTAACAACATTTGCATATTAATATATGGCTCGATATGAGATAGTTTATAATCCCTTAAAATATGAGGCTCTAAATCATTCGGTTTAAAAACAGGCGTCGTTTGTGAAACCTCAGAACGCTTTGGTCGTTCCGCAACCGCCACAGCAACTGGTTTTCTTTTACGAACCTCCTCTTTTTTGGCGCGTACTTCTTTTAATTCCGCAGCCAGTACTTCCTGCTCACCTGGTTTAACGATACGATTGGCAAGCTCTAGTCCATTCATCGCATCCTTAGCATAAAGCACGAGTCCGTCGTACTCTGCTGCAATTTTTGTATCGGTAAATTTTCTAGTTAAAGCCGCACCACCAACTAGTATTGGCACCGAAATTTCCTGCTGCCGTAAGTCCTGTGCCGTTAAGACCATTTGCTGAGCTGATTTGACTAACAAGCCTGATAATCCAACTGCATCTGGCTTTTCTTTTTTTACAGCCTCAATTATTTCATTTGAAGTCACTTTAATGCCGAGGTTAACAATCTTAAAGCCATTATTACCTAAGATGATTTCAACAAGGTTTTTGCCAATATCATGGACATCCCCTTTAACCGTGGCAAGAATGATTTTCCCTTTTCCGTTATCGCCTTCTTTTTTCTCCATAAATGGTTCAAGATGTGCAACAGATGCCTTCATCACTTCTGCACTTTGCAATACTTCCGCAACAATTAATTCATTATTATTAAACAGCTTTCCGACCTCATCCATTCCATTCATTAAAGGTCCATTAATAATATCGAGTGGATCTTCATATTTAGCTAAAGCTTCATCCAAATCCTTAATAAGTCCCTCTTTAGAGCCTTCTACGATATAACTAGCCAGACGTTCTTCTAATGATAAATTGGAGATTTCCACTTTTTTCTCAGCTTTTTTCCCACGATAAAAGGCCGTAAAATTTGCTAACGTTTCATCCGTTGTCTCAAATAAGAGCTTTTTCGCCATGTCTTTTTCTTCTTCTGAAATCGAAGCGTACCGTTCAAGCTTTTCTGTATTGACAATCGCATAATCTAAGCCAGCTTGTGTACAGTGGTATAAATAAACCGCATTTAAGACTTCCCGGCCAACAGGCGGTAAACCAAATGAAACATTACTAACTCCTAAAATCGTTAAACAGTCGGGTAAGGCTTCTTTAATTAATTTTATCCCTTCTACGGTCGCTTCAGCTGAACCAATATATTGCTCGTCCCCTGTGCCGACTGGAAAAACAAGTGGGTCAAAAATAATATCTTTCGGGTTAAGCCCATACTTCTCAACTAAAAGCTGATGGGAACGTAACGCCACTTCAAGTTTACGTTTTGCTGAAACAGCCATTCCTTCTTCATCAATCGTTCCTACAACAACCGCCGCTCCGTACTTGTGAACCAGTGGAGCAATTTTTTCAAAACGTTCTTCCCCGTCCTCTAAGTTAATTGAATTAATAATCGCCTTTCCTTGAGAATAAGTAAGAGCTGTCTCAATTACTTCTTCATCAGTTGAATCGATCATAAGAGGAACCTTCACTTTATTAACTAAGAACTTAAGAAATTCTTCTACATCCTCTTTTTCTTCCCGATCGGGGTCGGCTAAACAAACATCAATAACATGGGCCCCACGCTTCACTTGAGCACGTGCAATTTCAGAAGCTTCCTCATATTTCCCCTCAGCGATTAATCGTTTGAATTTCCGTGAGCCGATAACATTTGTTCGCTCTCCAACAAAAAGTGGACGCATACTCTCATCGTAAAGGAGCGGTTCAATCCCAGAAACAGCATGGGCATGACCATCATTTAATTTTCTCGGCTCATATTTTAAAAGTTCTGAACGGAGTTGTTGAATATGGGCAGGTGTCGTCCCACAACAACCACCGACAACATTTAGCCAGCCTTTTTCAGCAAATCCTGCTAATTTTTTCGCAAGTGACTCTGGTGATTCATGATAATGACCTTCTTCATCAGGTAAACCCGCATTCGGATAGCAACTGACATACCCTGTCGAAAGCTCTGATAAGGAACGAATATGGTCACGCATAAATTCTGGACCAGTTGCACAGTTCAACCCAACAACGACCGGCTTCATATGTTCAAGTGATAAATAAAAAGCCTCAATATTTTGCCCCGCAAGCGTCGTCCCCATCGGTTCAATCGTCCCCGATACCATTAAAGGAAGTTTGACGGCTAATTCTTTAAAGGCCTTTTCAATCCCAATAAAGGCTGCTTTGACATTACGCATATCTTGACTCGTTTCCAATAAAATGAGATCGGAACCACCTCTGATTAAACCTCTTGCTTGGATAAAATAAGAGTCAATTAACGCTTCAAAAGTCGTGCCACCGGTAACCGATAATGATTTTGTTGTCGGTCCCATCGCCCCTGCAACAAATCTTGGCCACTCAGTCGTTGAAAATTGATCAGCCACTTTTTTAGCAAGTGCTGCCGCTTGAAAACTTAATTCTTCCGCTTTAAAGCCGAGATCATAATCATCTAAAACAAGATCCGTTGAACCAAAGGAATTTGTTTCAATAATATCGGCTCCAGCCTTTAAATAATCATAATGAATTTTTTCAATCACATGTGGGGCTGTTTCATTTAAATATTCATTACACCCTTCATATTCGTCTCCACCAAAATCCTCAGCTGTTAGTTCTGCTTGCTGGAGCATCGTCCCCATTGCCCCATCCATAATGAGGATTCGACGTTCTAGTTGTGTTTCAAATAATGATTTTGTCATCTACATTCTCCTCGATTCCGTACACATCCAATTATTGTAATGTTATCTCTTTTTGCTGCTGTTTCTCTTGAATATACTGTGTCAATTCAACCGACATCTCATATCTTAAAAATGGTGTAATTAAATAGATGCCATTAAAGTGATCAAGGGTTGCATCAATTAATGATTTTGCAATCGTTAATCCTTCTTGCACCGACTGTTCCTTGTCATGTTCACACTTTTTCATCGTTTCTCGAATCGAATCGGTTAATTTAATTCCTGGAACTTCATTGTGCAAAAATTCTGCATTTCGCGAACCTGTTAAAGGCATAATTCCTATATAAATTGGCTGTTCAATATGCTTAGTTAATTTAGCTAATTCTTCAATTTGTTTTTCGTTATAGATCGGCTGCGTCATAAAATAGTCTGCTCCACTTTCAACCTTTTTCTCCATACGAGCTACCGCTTTCTCTAAATGACGAACATTTGGATTAAAAGCCGCTCCAACTGAGAAGTTCGCTTTTTGCCCTAAATCCTTACCAGAAAATGAAAGACCCTCATTTAATTGTTTGATCATCGAGATTAATTGAAAGGAAGTCATATCATACACGGAAGTCGCACCTGGAAAGTCACCAATCTTTGTCGGATCGCCTGTTATCGCTAAAAGGTCTTGAATACCTAAAGCATGTAAACCCATTAAATGTGACTGTAATCCAATTAAATTCCGATCACGACAAGTCACATGGACTAGTGGTCTCGTTGAATATTGAGCTTTCATTAGCGAACCTAAAGCCATATTGTCAACACGGGGAGAAGCTAATGAATTATCAGCCAATGTCACCGCATCAACACCTGCATCAGTTAGTGCTTTTGCTCCGTTCATAAACTTCTCAATCGATAGCCGTTTTGGTGGATCTAATTCAACGATGATTGATGAACGTTTTTTGACAATATCAGGCAATGTTTCTCTCTTTGGACGTGCTTGATTTTGTCTCGAATCAACTTTTAAAATCGATTTGACCTTCTTTTCGTTCACTGGTTTATTCACTTTTGCTACTTCGGCAAATGCTTTAATTTGCTCTGGAGTCGTTCCACAGCAACCACCAATTAAACGCACACCTTGTTCAATAAATCTCTCACCCATATCGGCGAAATAATCTGAATTTGATTGATAATAATAGCGACCATCGCGAAAATCTGGTAAACTCGCATTCGGATAAACAGCTAAATAGGCACCTTTTGGTAAAGAAACCGTCTCGATCGACTTTAACATATGAAACGGCCCCATTCGGCAGTTTAAACCAACAACATTTGCTCCTGCTTCAATTAATTGCTGAAAAGCTTTTTCTAGCGGAACTCCACCTTGCATCACTCCAACCTCACCTACTGAAACATTGACAACAAGCACTTGATCAGTCAATTTTCTCGCAAGCTGAGTCGCCATTAATGCTTCCTCAAGGTCATAAAATGTCTCAAGTAATAATCCATCAACACCCTCTTTTAGCAGCTCTGTCATCTGTTCAAAAAAGGCCGATTTAATTTCTGCTAACGTCCATTCCTCATTTTTATAACGGCGTATTCCCCCTACTGTGCCGAGTATATAAATCTCCTCATTTGCTACTTCACTTGCAATCTGAACACCCGCTTTATTCAAGGCGCGCACCTTATCTTCTAATCCGTATTTTTCTAACTTCAATCGATTGGCCGCATACGTATTCGTTTGAATCACATTCGCTCCTGCATCAATATAGGCTTGGTGTACGGCTTTGATTTTTTCTGGATGTAACAAATTAATTTCTTCAAAACATTGATCAATTCCTTGTTCATAGAGGAGAGTTCCCATCGCTCCGTCACCAACAAGAAGATTGTTTTGTAATTTCTCAATTAAATTCAAACTCTCTCCTCCTCTTCTAGCTTAATGACAGCCTGAAATGCTTGCTCTAAATCAAATATTAAATCTTCTGCTTTTTCAATTCCCACTGAAAAACGTAATAAACGATTACACACACCATTTGCGATTCGAATTTCTTCTGGAATATCCATATGGGTCTGTGTAGCCGGGTACGTCATCAAACTTTCAACCCCACCAAGACTTTCTGCAAAAGAAATCAGCTTCAAGTGTTGTAAAAATGGGTTAACCATTTCCTCTTCTAAAATTCGAAAGGAGAGCATTCCACCTTTACCAGGATACAAAACATCTGTGACGGCTTGATGTTTTTCTAAAAAGCTAACGATTGCCTTTGCATTTTCTTCGTGCTTTTCCATTCGTAATGCTAAAGTTTTCATACCACGAATTAATAACCAAGAGTCAAAGGCAGGCAAAATTCCACCGATCCCATTATGATAGTAAAAGATTTTCTCACAAAGCTCTTCTCCCTTAGCCGCGATAAGGCCAGCAATTAAGTCATTATGTCCTCCTAAATATTTAGAAGCACTATGAATGACGATATCAGCCCCTTCCACTAACGGCTGCTGCAAGAGTGGCGTATAAAAAGTATTATCAACAATTAATAAAAGGCCGTATTTTTTAGCAAGTACTGCCAACTCAGAAATAGATGCTTCTTGCATGAGTGGATTTGTTGGCGTTTCGATAAATATCGCCTTCGTTTTTTCTGTAATAACTGATTCCACTTCTGCTATATCTCTCGGATCAGCATAGGCAAAAGAGATTCCCCATTTACGCCAGCCTTGCTCAAACAAGCGATATGTACCTCCATATAAATCCTTCGACGCTATAATTTCATCACCTTGCTCAAAAATAGAGAAAACCGTTTGAATGGCTACCATTCCAGAGCTACACGCAAACCCGCGATCTCCTTCTTCTAAAGTTGCAATCGCTTTTTCAACCACTTCTCTCGTTGGGTTTCCTGTTCTTGCATAATCATAACCCGTCGACTCACCAATCCCAGTATGACGATAAGCTGTTGACAGATAAATCGGTGTATTAATCGTCCCTGTCCGGTCATCTAATCGGTTTCCAATTTGTGCTAAAGTTGTTTCTAAATTTTTCTTTGTCATCTGTGTCTCCCCCACTCTATTATTGTCATTGGTTGTCTTTAGCAAATATAAAGAAAACACCTTCTTCCAATTAAGAAGAAGGTGTGATAAAAATAAAATCGACGAACTCCTCCTTATCTTTCAAGCATCACGCTTGATGGATTTAGCACCTGACCCATTTCGGCTGGTTGCTGAGACTTCTTCGGGCCATTCCCTCCATCTCTCTTGATAAGAAACTCCATATTCAAATTTTCATTTTTTGTATTGAACTAAAATTACAATAATTCGCACATTTTTGCAAGTGTTTTTTATTTTTCTGGTGTCGCATCAATATGAAGGCTTGACTCATTTCCACATACACATCGTTTAAAACCCGTTTCGTATTGCCCTTTTTCTGTTCGTTTCCCTCTTAAAATAAATTTTTCACCACATTGAAAACAACGAATCGTCACTAAATAACGAATATCTTCCAGAAAAAACACCCCTTCCCTTATCGATCTAATTGGTTTGCTAATTTAACTTTAT
This sequence comes from Alkalihalobacillus alcalophilus ATCC 27647 = CGMCC 1.3604, assembly GCF_000292245.2. GTDB lineage: Bacteria > Bacillota > Bacilli > Bacillales > Bacillaceae_D > Alkalihalobacillus > Alkalihalobacillus alcalophilus. The sequence goes on from NZ_ALPT02000001.1 coordinate 104,827, forward strand.
GTAAGGCAAACCACCATAACAAAATCATAAAAGGTATAATCGCAATTAAGAAATACATACTAACTAAATTTAGAATAAGGTCATAAAGACTATGAAGAGCAACCGGTACTAAAAGAGCCAATAATAAATAAGAACCTTTATTCTCACTTTCCATTTTAGACTTACCAAGATAATAACCCATAATGACCCCAAAGAGAGAGTGACTCGTAACAGGTAATAACGCTCGTCCAAGGGCGGTTTCAACACCATAAGCTAAAAGATAAAAAACATTTTCTACTGAAGCAAAACCAAGTGAAATCGCTACCCCAAATATAATTCCATCATAATGTCGTTTAAATTTTGCATGCTGATAAACGATAAAAAATAATAAAAACCACTTAAAAAATTCTTCAAAAAACCCATATAAAATCACTGATTTTGATATAGGATCCGTAAAAAAACCTTCCACTACAAATGCATATTGCAAAACCATAACTGGAAAAACTAAAATGGCTCCTATAACAAATGAACGTAAAACTAATCCATTAATATCTTGAGAATATTGATGGCGTAAGTAAAAATAGGATAAGAGTGCCATTCCAGGTGCAATTGCCGCTGTTAGAACTGCAAACAATATAGGTCCGACCCTTCTCTCAAATTTACATCAATTTTGAAAAATAAAACGTTAGGAACAAGCTTCAATACACGTTATAATATAATCGTAACATGAGCTGAAATGAATGAACAGAGGTGAACTGAAATGAAAAAAATCTTAATCATACATACAGGTGGTACGATTGCTATGCAAGAAGATGATAGTGGTGCTGTTACCCCTTTTGATTCTAATCCATTATATTCCACTATTGAATCGCTATCAAGTATTGCCGCTATCGAAAATGATGACTATTTAAACATCCCATCTCCTCATATGACTCCAGCATTAATGTTTGAACTCGCAAACCGTATCAAAAAAAGAGTGAGCGAAGAACATTTTACCGGGGTCGTCGTCACACATGGGACAGATACGTTAGAAGAAACTGCTTATGTTTTAGACTTGCTATTAAATTGGGAAATTCCAGTCATCGTCACCGGCGCCATGCGTTCGAGTAATGAATTGGGCTCAGATGGTCCACACAACCTGATCGCGGCTGTCAAAACAGCCGCTAGTGAACAAGCTGTTAACAAAGGGGTGCTGGTTGTTTTTAATGACGAAATTCATACAGCCAAAAACGTGACAAAAACCCACTCTAGCAATATAGCGACTTTTCAAAGTCCACAATACGGTCCAATCGGCATTATCACAAAACAAACGGTCAGCTTCCACCATACTTTATCACAACGAGAAAGCTACAATGTGGAGAAACTGACAAAAAAGGTTATTCTGATAAAAACGTATGCAGGAATGCAAGCAGATATTATTGAAGCCATTACTCATTCCGGAATTGACGGACTTGTCATTGAAGCATTTGGTCAAGGAAACGTACCACCAGCCATCGTGCCTGCATTAAAAGAAACACTTGACCGTGGCATTCCTGTTGTGCTCGTATCTCGTTGTTATAGCGGCATCGTTCAAGATGTTTATGGTTATGAAGGTGGCGGCAAACGTTTAAAAGAGCTAGGTGTCCTCTTCACGAACGGTCTAAACGGTCAAAAAGCCCGCTTAAAATTAATGGTCGCACTAGAATTAACAAACAATCAAACCGAATTACAAAATCTGTTTTTAAAATGAGAAAGCTCGTATTTAAGCCTCGACAATATCAAAATCGTCGAGGCTGTTTTTTTATTAAATTGAATGCTATGATTCCTTAGCTAAAATGGACTTAACGATGCTGTCTCCGTGGAAACGGCCATTTTCAATAAAAATTTCATTTGCGTTATTTCCTGCTGCTATAACACCTGCTATATATAACCCTTGAACATTCGTTTCCATTGTCTCTTCATCAAATTTTGGTCTTCCGCTTTCGTCATCCACACCGACCCCAACATGTTTTAAAAATGCGTGGTCTGGATGATATCCAGTCATTGCAAACACAAAATCAGCTTTTACTCGTTTCGTTTCGCCTTCCACCGAATAAATTACTTCTTCCTTTGTAATTTCGACGACTTCTGCCCCAAAGTGATGAGCAATCATTTCATTTCTAACAAGTGCCTCATATTCAGGTAATATCCACGGTTTGACACTAGAAGAATATTCAAGACCACGATATAAAACTGTCACATTTGCTCCTGCTTTTTCTAACTCGAGTGTCGCATCTACCGCTGAGTTTTTACCACCAATAACGACAACATCCTTCCCGAAAAAAGGATGTGCTTCCTTGAAGTAATGAAAAACATGTGCAGAATTTTCACCCGGAACATGTAAATAGTTAGGTGAATCATAATAGCCGGTCGCAATAATAACATATGCTGCCTCATATTGTTCTTTTTCCGTCACGACTTTAAAAGCATGACCTATTTTAGCAACTGACTCCACTTTTTCAAAAGAATGAATCCGGAGTTTTTTTCTTTTTACGACATCCCGGTAATAGGATAAGGCTTGATTTCTTTTTGGTTTTCGTTCTTCTGTTACAAAGGCGACATCGCCAATTTCTAAGCGTTCACTCGTACTAAAAAACATCTGGTGTGTTGGAAAACGGTAGATCGTATTGACAATGTTTTCTTTTTCAATGATGAGTGGGTCAAAGCCAGCTTCTTGACAGGAAATAGCGGCGGCAAGCCCACATGGTCCAGCTCCTATAATAATGATTTTTTCTCTTTTCATTTACCCCACTCCATTTCGTTACCACACAATCACAAAAGCTTCATTCACCGCTCTAATTAAGCCTATATACTTACAATTTATTTTATTTCTCTAAAGATAACGTAATTAATTTTTCGATCATCTCATCATAATCTAAACCAATTTCTTTTGCTGCATCGGGATAAAGACTTGTCGGTGTCATTCCTGGTAATGTATTCACTTCTAAAATAACCGGATCGCCTTGTTCCGGGATGATAAAATCAACACGTGAGTAAATATCACAGCCTAATACTTGATGGGCAAGAACGGCGTGTTTTTGAACATATTCTGTTTGTTCAGCCGAAATTCGAGCTGGAATAATATGCTCACTCATACCAGCTGCGTATTTTGCTTCATAGTCATAATGTTTATTCTTTGACACGATTTCTACAACTGGTAATGCTTTTTCATCACCTTTATTCCCAAGGACCGCAACGGTTACTTCAATACCTTTAATAAATTCTTCCAGTAAAATCGTTTCATCTAATTGAAAGGCTTCCTTAATGCCATTTTTAAGCGTTTCTTCGTCCTCGGCAATCGTAATTCCGATCGTTGAACCTTCTTGATTTGGTTTTACGACAACAGGATAATCTACATCACAAATAAAGTCTTCTTCTTTAAAACTATGTTTAAACAGTACTTGCTCTTTTGCGATTCTTGTACCTGCACGATTAAAAAAGAGTTTCGACTTTGCTTTATCAATGGCCAAGGCTGAACCTTGAACCCCTGAACCAACATATGGAATTTTTAGCATATCTAATAAAGCTTGAACTTTTCCGTCTTCACCATACCGGCCGTGTAAACCAATATAGACAATATCGACATCTAACTGAATAATTTCTTCTAATTCGTTTGGATTAAAGTCAATCCCAATCACTTCATGTCCTTTATTTTTTAAAGCTGTCATAATTCCTTTACCTGATGAAAGCGATACTTCACGCTCCGCTGAAACTCCTCCGTATAACACCGCAATTTTCATAGATGTCTCATCTCCTATTTATATATGTACATTAGTTTATTCGCCCACATGTTTTCTGGTCACTTGATCCAAACCGCATCATTATTTTAACAGAAAGAAGGCAATAAGAAAAAGAAAACTCACCAAGAGGTAACCCTTTTTCATATAGAGTAGCGTTATGTGCTTCATTTCCTGCTCTTTCTTGAACCATTACTAATAACTCACCTTTCGCTTTCGCATCGAGAAAATCCGTTCAACTAGTTGGCAGAGTGAAAGGGAAGCTCTTAAACAAAAGCCCTTGATACGTTAGAAAAGCGAGAACGCACTATCACACCAAACGGATAAACTGTGCATTAAGAAAAAATAGACAATGCTCTTCTTCGGCGGTCGCTCCCAAACAGACACTCCGCGTCCTTGCCGAGAACCTCATGAGCCTCCTCAGCACGCTTGCGGGGTCTCATTGGACGGTTTATTCCTGCGGGAGTCTCCGTGTCTGTTTGTCCGCTAGATAATGGAATCAAATCTAGGTTCGGTTTTCTTATTGAATAAAAAACAGTCCTTACTTCAAAGTACATGAGCTTGAGAATGATTTTTCTCCTTCCATGACTCATTCCGTTACAGTTGTAAACCAATCAGTTAGCTAGATTATCGAGCTTGTTTCGATTTGAATCATGTCTTTTCATGACGGCAGACTCAGGAAAAAATAGGGGGCAACGACCTATTTAGTTCCATAACCAACAAAGTGAAGAAGAAGGTTTTTCTTCGTTAGAAATAGCTGATTGAGAATGGCCATATCATCAAGCCTCTCCACGACACTTAGCGGACAAAACCATACGGAGACTCCCGCGGGAATAAACCGTGGAGCGAGACCCCGCAAGGCTTGCCGAGGAGGCTCGCCAGGTTCCCGCAGGACGCGGAGTATGGTTTTGGGAGCGACAGCCGAAGCTCTTCATTTTACTGCACAGTTTCCTTCAACAGCCTACGAAGAGATGGGTTCAGACTGTCAACGATTGAACCGTTCATGTAAAGTCAATCTCTATCAACAGTTAAGGGTTGATTATACGCTGCGAAAGTTGAGTAATAAAAAATAAAAACTCGATGACTAAAAATGTCACCAAGTTTATTTTTGCACAAAGGATTGATACAGCTTGTATATTGCTTCAAATTCAATAATTTCTTTTCCATACTCTTTAATTCGATATATAGAAGCCGTAGAAGAATTTCCATATTCAGATAATAAAGAGATAAAAGCCTCTTCTTTTAACTGTTCAATATCAAACTCCTCAAACTTTAAGAAATAACGATTTTCAAATGAATAAAAGGAGCCACCGATTACCCCAAACGCGTATAAACGCTCCGCTAATTGAATAACATCCTCTAAATCATAAAATTCGAATAAAATATCTTCACTTTCATCAAGTGTTACTTGCATTTCAATATATCCTTCTTCAAAGGCGTCCAAATCAAAATCATCATCAACTGCACCTTTTGTAACGATAATGACCATACCTTGTGCAGGCATTGCGAAAACTTCAACAGCAATAGGACCATCGATCTTAAAGCCTAATTCATCATCTGCTTCAAGCATCATATCACGAAATAAATCATGAACTTTAGGCACATCCTGCCATAAATCTTCTTTTGTAATGCCTCTTTCATTCATATCATCGAAAGTTAAGAATGCTTTAAATTTATTTATATCTAAACGTTCTAACCGCACTCATGTCCCTCCTTCATTACGCAAAACAATATTCATCCCTTAAAGGAAATGACGCTTAATAAAAGCCATCCTTTAAACTATAAACGTCCAAATGAAGCCGTTCATATGAGTAAAAGATCTCTTACCATACGGTATGTGAGAACACAAAAGAAGGTTCTAGTTCGTTGACCGTGTACAAACCTAATTATCTGTGATTATTTTTTTTATCCAGCTATCCCTAGCCTCGAAATTTTGTTCAATTAAAAAACGTGTCCATTTTTTATCCTGAAGTTGCAAAAAAGCCGCTCCGACTACCCCTATCGTAAGAGCTCGTTTTTTTTCCTCTAAGGTCAAAAGCAACTTTTGGGTTTTCGCTACATTCTTTTCATGTGTACATGAGGTAATAAAAATAGAAGCATCCGTTTCGTTTAAAACTAATTCTACATCTTCAGCTGGGATTCCTTCTCCTAAATAAAGGACAGAAAAGCCTTTTCTTCTCAAAAATAAAGAAAAAGATAATAACTGTAAATCATTTGTTTCATCCGGTCCACATACGAGCAATACTTTTGGTAAAAAGCTATTTACAGGCAACCCTTGATAAATTTGACCAATTTTTACTCGAATAAATGTGGAAACAAAATGCTCATGTGCCTTTGTAATCTGAGCTTCTTCCCATAATGCTGCAACTTTGATTAAAAGTGCTTCTAAAATTTCAATTGACACTTTCTCAAAACTAAATAAACTAAAAGCTTTATTTAACAATTGTTGAGCTTGGTTCTCATTAAAAGATAAAAGAGCACATAAAAGCTCTTCTGCTAATTGCACTGTGTAATCCTCATTTGTGGACACATTTAGTTTACTTGTTGGTTCTTGTTCTTTTTTCAGCAAATCGATAGCTTGTCCGATCGGAAAACCATGATTCACTTTATTAATAAGCCATTTTAAAATTAAAACATGTTCTTCTGAATATAGACGATGTCCTGCTTGATTTCTTTTCGGCTCGATAAATTGATAGCGCCGCTCCCATGCCCGTAATGTTCCTGGCTGAAGATCAAGCATTTTCGCTATTGCTTTTATATTGTACTTTCCATCCGTAGAAGCCATGCTCCCTCTCCTATCTTAACTAGCTCCATTAACAGGTAGAATGATATGATTGCTTCATAAAGTATAGCGAAACATAAATCATGTGTAAACAAAGGTGTTCCTAATCGCTTTTTTTGAGCTCTAACAAATGAGTTTCGCTTTTAGCTCCGAGCCTTAATGGTAAAATCGATGTTCCGTAACCGTTGCTAATAAGGGTAGTTAAAGACCCGTCCGTTTTAATCGTTCCCAATTTTTCCAGTGCTAAACCAAATAAACGAATTTGCCCCCCATGTGTATGCCCAGACAAAAGTAATGAAAATGGGTGCTCATTTGGCAAATAAGATTCTACGATCGGAAAATGGCTAATTAAAATCGTAAAAGCCTCTGCAGAAAGTTGACTATAGACCTCTAAATGATCAATCGGCTTGTCCAACTCATCCACACCAAACAAAACGATTTCCGCAGTTCCCTTTTGTATTTTCACCTGTTCATTTTTTAAGACATGAACATTATACTTATCAAACAATTCCGTCAGTTTTCTCACATCTACTTCTACATCATTGTTACCCCAAACAAAATAAACATCAGCTAACTGTTTTAATTTTAAGATATTCTCCTCAACTCGTGCCATTGGAACCGTACTTTCAACAAAGTCACCGCCAATAATGACAAGATCACATTCACCTTTTAAGGCATCAATCATTTTCGAATCAAGTTGACGACGATGGACATCTGAAATAAAAAATATTTTATACCCATCAAAAGAACTTGGTAAATCTTTAAATGAAAGTCGTTGTTTTAAGACACGATTTTGGTTCGCTTCGTAATACATATAAGCTAAGGTTGCCGAAGCTCCTAATCCAATTAATGTTAATAGTGTTTTCTTCATTTCGTTCTCCTCCTAATACGATATAGGAATGATAAACTCCCATCCTCAGCAGACGTGAAGATGGGAGTTTATCGTTACCTCTCATAAGATTCCATTCTTTAGGAAAAATTATGATTCAACCCAATGCATATTTTCAATAATCCATTGACTATATTCAATAATTGGTTCTCCTGTACTCACATAATCGATTATGACATACACAATTGAAAAATCGCCTTTTCTTTCCACTATAAGATATATTAAATCGTCTCCATTTTCAAAATATCTTTGTTCAAATTGTCGTTCCGAAGAAAAATAGAGTGGGACTTCCAAATCGATTTCGACTAATTGATTATTGACAGCAAAATCGTTCAAAAATCTTGATAATGATTCTTCATCACTCACTTCTTCTATTTTAAGAAATGGCTGTTCATTCGTTTCTGTATGATGAAAAGAAACAGATTCCCGTTCAACTGACATCGTAACAGCCACCGGAACCTCTGTCCAAAAATGCATTTGTCCGGATTGAATTTCAACAAGTTCACTATCTCGTTCTTCATATGAGTCGTCCGCTCTATTTTCCATATCTGGTTCTGACTGGAATAACTCAACCTCAACTTGTTCTGCATCTTCGCTAACAGCCCTTTCAAATTCCTCACTTTCAGATGAATCGGAAGATGATAGTTGATGATCACTCGTCATTTGGGTAAATATATAACCGATCCCGAGAAACAAAAGAATTCCCGCACAAATAGAAGCCCATCTCCAATAAGGGTTTCCTTTCCTTTGAAATCGTCCTTCTTCGCCTTCCTCCTTTTTTATCTTTCCATAATTTGATCAGCTGAATTTTGAGATGGAAGCTCATCATATTGTTTTTTAAGTTTTTCATCTTTTGTTCAAAAGGCTCCAAACTCATATCTGTTCACCTACTTTTTTATACTTTTCCTTTAGTTTTTTTTTCGCACGTAACATCCTTGATTTTACTGCTCCCTCACTTACATTCAACACATCGGCAATTTCGTAATAACTTAAATCATGAAAATAATGTAAGATAATCGGAACTTTATATTTAGAATCTAAATCTTGAATATAGTAATGTAATTCCCTTGCTTCTTCATCAAAATGTTTCTCTAAGTAAACAGTCGCACCTTGCTCTTCGTTTAATTGCTTTATTTTTCGTTTTTGCCTTTGCTCATGACGATAAATATCACGAACTACATTTAAAGTTAACGAATACAACCATGTCGTAAACTTACCATGTGTATGCTTGGGCAAAAATCGATACACTTTAATAAATACCTCTTGGGTGACATCATCTATTTGGGCATGTGACACACCAAGTTGATAGCAAAACTTTTCAACTGTTTTTAAATGGGTTTTGATTAAGTGGTGAAAGGCATCTTCATCACCTTTTTTCGCAAGAGCTAACCATTCTTCTTCCATCAGAACTAATGACCTCCTACATCAACGACTAAACAGTTATGAAGAGGATAAAAAAGATTATTCCTCTATGTAACGCTCGTTAAGTCTAATACGTTTCATTTTTTTATTCAAACATAAAGAAAAGGGTGAGTCCTAATTACTGACTTACCCTCTTCCAGTTATAAAGTACTTCCTACCTTTGATTTCTTTCTTGATAAGTAAGTTAAGGCTGATGAGGCCAATAATTTAGCTGCCGTTAAAAGTGCCGCCTCATCAATATCAAATTTAGGATGATGATGTGGATAATTAATCCCTTTTTCCTTATTTCCGGCCCCTGTAAAAAAGAATGTCCCTGGAACATGTTGTAAATAATAAGAAAAATCCTCGCCACCCATTACAGGCTCCATTTGAAAAAACCTTTGTTCTGGAAAACTAGCCGTTTGGATACGAGCAAATTCACTCGTTTCATAAGGGTCATTTACGAGTGCAGGATAACCTTTTTTATATAAATAAGTATAGCTTGCTCCCATCGCCTCACAAATCCCTTTAGTCACTTGCTCCATTCGTTCAATAATATAATCTTGCAAATCCAAATCAAAGGTACGAACCGTTCCCACTAATTTGGCCGTGTCAGAAATGACATTAAAGGGCCCACCAGCGTGAAATGAAGCCACCGTGACAACCGCCGCCTTTAAGGGATCAACATTTCGGCTCACAATTTGTTGCAATGATTGCACAACAGAGCTAGCGACCATAATGGCATCAACCGTTTCATGTGGAGCAGCTCCATGTCCACCTTTTCCTTGAATATCGATTTCAAACCGATCAGCAGCAGCCATCGCCGGACCTGGTGTATAACCAATTTCACCAACTTCAAAAGGCGACCATAAATGAGTACCATAAATGACATCAACGCCTTCTAAACAACCATCCTCAATCATTTGAATCGCTCCACCTGGTGCTAATTCCTCTGCAAACTGATGAATCAAGACGATCGTTCCTTCCAATTCATCTTTGTATTTCATCAATGCTTTAGCGACTAATAAAAGACTTGCTGTATGACCATCGTGACCACAAGCATGCATTACACCTGGCGTTTTAGAAGCAAATGAAAGTCCCGTCTCCTCCTGGATTGGCAAAGCATCAAAATCAGCCCTGAGAGCAACCGTTTTACCTGGCTTTGCCCCACGAATATAACCAACAACCCCACGTCCACCAACACCTGTTTTTACTTCCACACCTAAATCTTTTAAATATGTAGCAATTTTTTTCGGTGTCTCGACCTCTTCGAAGGACAATTCTGGATATTGATGAAGCTCTCGCCTAATTTCAATCATTTCCTCTTCATGTTGTTCTAAGAAAGCTAACACTCGTTCAATCATCTTAACACCTTCTAAACTCGTTTTCTTTTATTTTACTCTTCTAACTAAAAAAGAAAACGATATTTTTCGAAAAATGAAACAATGAATGATTTATAAATCGATAGACAAACGTAAAAAAGCTGACACCCGACAGGATACCAGCTTGATTCATTACATTATTAATCTGTTAACTGAGAAAGTTTTAACATATAGTAGGCCATTGCAACTGCTACAACCATTGCCAACAAACCGATTCCTAACACTGCTGTAAGTTGAACTAATGTCATGAATCAACACTCCCTATCTATTAAAATAGCTTTTCTACAGAAAATTATAGCATGTTCTTTGTGACAAGCGGCCGTCAAAATGTGACAATTTTTAAAACAAGCTTTCCTTCCTTTCTTATAAATGAGCCAGCGATTCTCATTTTTATGTAAAAATAACAAAATTAAAAAAGGTTAGAAAATCCAACAAATTGATTGAAAAATCAAAATAAAAGACGTATACTAAAACTTAAGAGGGTTAGAAAACGCTTTCATAATTAAGTACGACTTGTTGAGATGTTACTCGTTCACTGCATACAATAAATCAGAATGGAGGGGAACAGCATGAACTTATTAAAGTTAACGGATAAATCTTTATGCACAAATGCTGATTTAATCTTTAGTCAACAATTTGGTCTGCCCATTGAAGTATATTGTTCCAAAAACAGTGAAACCATTGCGTTCGGTCAAATTCAAGATTTTAATGAAGATTTTATTAGAATTTGTGGCAAACTTTATCGCCGCGATACAAATCTCTTTTTTGGAATTCGCCATTTAAGTGCTTAATTTTTTATCCGCTTCCTAGTCGCTTGATCTTTTACCCACTTTAACAACGTCCACTCGTCCAGCCAATTTCTTTTACAATGATAGAAAGCATCTTCTATTCATGTAGAAGATGCTTTCACTTATAAAACAGGTTAATATCATGCCTTTTTTCAATCGCCTTAAAAAAACGATGCCTTTTTTTCCATTGAATATCATCGTTCCAAATCTCCGGACTTTTGTCAATCATTTCAAAACGAAGCTCTTCAAATTCTTTTTCAGCTTTTTTCTCCTTTTTTTGAAAATATCTAACTTGAAAAATGCCCGTTACGAGCAAAAGAATCAAAAAAATCGTTGAGGAATCCATCTGTAATAATTGGTGATAAGAAAACCCTGTTCTTAAACGTCCAAATAGAAATGAATAAAGGGCAATCACCGAAATAATTGCTAATGCACTCAGAACAAATATCGACCATATTTTAAGTGATTTTTCCATTTTATCAAGTTTTTTCTTCCTTTTAATTAATTCTTGTAACATCTCATCAAAAAAAGCAGGTACCTCAGAATTTGTGGAATCTCTTTTCATAATAAAGCCCTCCCTATTTGTAAATATGAGAGGACGAACCATTTTAGAACAAATCTTGAAAAAGTTGTTCAAACCATGATGGGTAGATGAGGACAGATGCTATTAATATAATAAACAACAATAACAATACGCGCACTAACAAGAGCCTAAAACTCATTATTCGTTTTCTCACTGCTCTTTTTTTCTGATGTTTATTGCTTCGTGGTGGGAGTTCTTTTGGTTCTTCAATTAGCTCAACATTATAATCATACTCAACTTCTAATTCTTCTTCCGATAATTGACCTACATATTTACGAGCCGCACGTGACTTTTCCATTATGATGTTCCCCCTTTTATTAGCTCAAATTTGATAATCAAACCTAATGCTAAATCAATTAAAAAATGAATAAAAATCGTCACCCACAAATTACCAGTCCACATATAAACAAGCCCGATTAAAAAACTAAGGACTACAACTCCCAAAAATAAGACAGGCTTTCTTAAATAACGAAAGTGCAAACCAGCAAATACAAGGCTGGCCACGACTAATCCAAATGTCGTCTGGAGCACCCCTCTAAAAAACAACTCTTCTGCTAATGAAATCACTAAGCATAAAACAATCATTTGTGGAATCGTTATGCCCTTAAACAACTTTTCATTAATCCCACCATCATCCATAGCCTCTTTGCTAAAAAGAAAAGAGAGGCCTACATTCAAAACGACAGCAATCACAACCACAATAAACCCTAAACCAAAAATTGCTTTTATATCCCACTTAAATAATAAAAGCCAATCTGAAAACTGATTAAATAAAAAGAAACTGAGAACCGTTGCAAGAAAAAGAAGAAACAACTGAGTAAAGTAAACACTCACAACAATTTCTCTTACCGTTAAATCTTTTACTAATACTGCCTGCTTCTCCATTTTATAAACCTACTTGTAATAGTTTTTGAGCTAACTCCTTTTCCCACTTAAACGGCTCTTCTTGTGGTAGCGATTGCTCTTTTAAAAAATAGTGCTCTTGTTCAAATCCACATCGATCACAACAATAATCAATCGACTTTTCTTTAAACTCATCAAAAAAAGCAAGCATTTCTTTCCGCCGACAATTTTGAGTATTCATCCAAAGTTCGAACGTATTCAACTTCTTTTTTCTTACATTCTGTCTCGAATCAAAAATCCGAACAATTTCTTCTTTTAAAGAATTTAAAGGCATTTTTTGTACCTTTCCCTCGATCAGAAAACGATATGTTTCAAAGTGATATAAAAGAATTTTTCCACTTGTTTCTGAACATTCATATGTTGCCAAAATATTCAACCAGTGCTCTTGTGAAAGAGTTTCTAATTTTGCCACGCTTTTTATAATTCCTTCAATTTGATCAGGTTGCAACTGTTCCAACGTAATTAAATTATTGGCTAATTGATGGTCTTCAGAACTCGCTAATAAATAGGCGATGCTATCTTTTCCGTCCCTTCCAGCTCGGCCAATCTCTTGTAAATAAGACTCCAATTCCGTTGGATAATGGAAATGAATAATATAACGGATATCTTTTTTATTAATTCCCATTCCAAAAGCACTTGTACAACAAATAAGTGATAATTGTCCATTCAAAAACTGCTGCTGTATAAGCAGCCTTTCTTCATTGGACATCCCCCCGTGATAATGACTCACTTTTTGATGTTGTTTCTTTAATAAATAACTGACCTTTTCCGTCCATAATCGACTTGAAAAATAAATCATACCTGGTCCTTCTAACCGTTCGACTAACTCCAATAGTCGTTTAAGCTTATCATCCGTATGCAAAAATTTCTCGAGTCGAAAAGCAATATTTCCTCGTTCAACTGAATGGATATGTTCCACGACGTCTGTCAAAGCTAAAAGCTCTTTGATATCATTTCTGATTTCCTTTGTAGCAGTCGCAGTAATCGCCAATGTCGGCGGATGATGAAGAGCCTTTCTTACATCTTGTAAACGAATATAATCCGGTCTAAAGTCGTGCCCCCACTGTGAAATGCAATGAGCTTCATCAATAACAAATAGATCGATCTTCATTTGCTTTAATTGGTTCATAATCGCTTTATTTTGAAACATTTCTGGAGCTAAATAAATCATTTTATAGTCATGCAGGCGTTCAATAAGATGTTTTTTTTCCGCAAAAGATAAAAAGCTATTTAGTGCTACAACCTTTTTAATTCCGTTTTTTTTCAATTGCTGAACTTGATCCTCCATCAATGATAAAAGTGGGGATACGATAATCGTCGTTCCTTTGTTTAATAAAGCAGGTAACTGATAACAAATCGATTTACCCGCTCCAGTTGGTAACATTGCAATAACATCTTGTTTAGCTAAAACTGTTGCAATGATTTCTTTTTGACCAGGCCTAAAGCTATCATAGCCGAACCATTTTTTTAAAGAATCAACTAAATTCATGCTCTCGTTCCCTTCGTGCTAAAACTAAACGAATCATAAAATAATCAATAGTCTCAGGAAGTTTTCTTTTGATCTCCTTCAACTTTATAGAAGCTGTTTCATTGATTGCTTCGTTGATTAAGTTCCAGCTTTGTTGATTTATAAAAGCCTGAACCGAAAAGTCCTTTTCAATATGAGCAAGCTCGACAATATGATCTTGTATTGTCGTTATTTTTAATTGTCTTCTTTTACTAATTTCATCGATCGTAAAACCCATTTCGAGCCATTCCTTTGTTTTTTTCGTAGAGCTTGTTAAGTGGTTGTCCTGGTTTTGATCAGCAATCAGTGAAGCTAGTAAGGGAAATCGGCTCGACTCACTCTGTTCTGTTAAAACGGTTAATACTTTATGAAGAGTTGCTAAATGAAGCAATTTTGCATCCTCACGATCGATTAATAAAATCTCAGCCGCTTGATTGATTGTATAACCAATCTTCTCTGCACTTGTTATTTGTAATACAAATAGGCTCGCTTGCTCCTTTGAGCATACTTTTAAAATCGCCAAAAGCTCTTGGTAAAGCTGTTGCAAAGTGTTGTCTAACGGCTGCTTAAGGGAAATTAAGCGCTTTTTAACAAAACTTTGCACAGCCCAATCTGAAACAACTGGAATAAAGGAGGCTTTATTTTTAAGGGATGTTAAGGATTGACTGAATAAAATAAGTCTCAACCAAAAAAGACGATCGATTTGATAATAAGTCCAGCCATGATAATCTGCTAAAAAAGGTCTATTTTTTTGCTCCTGTTCGATCCATTCTTTTCCTTTCGTTGTCACAATTATTGTCTCGTTATCATTTTCTATTATATAACCTTCATTTATTAAAGTAGTCGTTAACACCTCAAATTGTTGTTTGGATAAAAAAGAGAGGATGCCAAAAAAACGTCGCACTTTAAATAAATGAACATCTTGTATCGTTTGAGCTGATTTTTTTCCTTGGAGGATATGGTATATACCCATTACACTTCTTTGACCTCGGCATTTCCAAATTACGATTAAGGAAATCAAAGCAGACAATTTTACCATAGCATAGCCTCCTCCTAGTCATATGAACTTGCTCTTATTTTATCAAAGAAACCTGAGAAAAACGTCCTATTTTATAAAAAAATGTTGAAATTTCTTTCGACTTATTGAATGAGTTTTATGAGAATATTTTCTTTTGTGAGATCAAGCTGTTGAAAAGTTTTACATTTGGCTTTAAAATAGATGAAGACAAAAAAAACAGTCTACTTCAGAAGACATTGTACCTTAAGAAAATGTCATACCCTTTAGAGAGACTGATTATTGATAATTAAAATGGAGGGTTTTACCTAATGGCTAAATTTACAATTGTTGATCAAGATACATGCATCGCTTGTGGCGCATGTGGTGCTGCAGCCCCTGATATTTATGATTATGATGATGAGGGAATTGCTTTTGTTATATTGGATGATAACAAAGGGGTAACAGAAGTTCCAGATGAATTAGAAGAAGATATGATCGATGCTTTAGAAGGCTGTCCGACAGATTCAATTAAAGTAGCGGATGAGTCCTTTGAAGGTGACCCACTTAAATTTGAATAGGTAAACACTGGATGCGACTAGTCTAAATAAAAAAGGGATTGGGACAAAGCCAACCTCTGCTCTGAAAAGCCGGTGACATTTTACTCGTTGTAAAATGTCACCGGCTTTCATTATATGTATAGAACGGTAGTGGACGGCGATGACTGGTGTTCTACGTATCATCCTCTTTTTCAGTTAAGAAAAAAACATCAGATTAAGTGCGGAGCAAGCTACGATGATCATCGCCACATAACGAATCGTGTTCGCAGGTAGTTTTGAAAAGGAACGAATACCTAAACTTACTCCTAATAAAACAGCTACAAGTCCTACTGCAAAATAGACAAAAAAGGAAGAATGGAAATCACCGTTAAATCCATGAGCTGTAACCGTTAGTATACTTGTCACAAAAAATACAGCTTGTAAATTTGCATTGTATTTTAATTTATCTGCATACACCATTAAGAAATAAAAAACAAAAAAAGGACCACCAACAGCAAATACCCCTCCTACAAACCCACCAACTACTCCTAAAGTAACGGTTAAAATTTTCGAAGGCTGTTGATTTACCTTTTGAGGTTTTTTATTCAATAGCATATAGACCACCATAGCGAGTAGGACAAAGCCAAGCCAACTTTTTAATATATCAAGCTCTCCAAAGTTTGTTAACACAAAAAAACCACCGACTCTCCCCACAATCGCTGCCATTAATATAAGCATTAACCCTTTTAAATCTAATGCACGATAATGACTGATTAAAATACGTAACGTTAAAAAGACGGTTAAAGCCATGACTAATAAGGTACTATCTTTTAAAGTAAATAAATACGGCAACAATCCCATCGCAATCAAACCGAACCCAAAACCACTAACACCTTGAATAAAACTACCAACAAAAACAATCATAAAAATCATCAATAATTCAAACACTATCTTAATTCCTTTCTCATCTAAAGCTCCTTTAATTCTCTATATAAAAAAGGAAAGCAGACACTACTTCCTGCTTTCCAACTAATTTATTCCGAAAATAGGTTATTTTCTACACCGACGATATGATTCAGCATTTTTTCATATGCTAATTCTGGGTTTTGTTCTTTTATGGCTAAGTAAATTTCGTAATGCTCTTTATATAAAGAATGGAGCATTTCTTTATCACTATATAGAAACTTTTCTCGTGCTTCTTTCATGGCTGTTTTCATTGTTTCAGAAACGGTCTCAAGAAAATTTTTAAGCATTTCATTTTTGGTTGCATTCACAACACATTTATGGAATTTAATATCAGCTAATTCCCCTAACTTACCATCATCTAGATTTTGCTCCATCTCCGCTAGTACTTGTTCTAAAGAAATGATATCATCTTCAGTTCGTTTTGTTGCCGCAATTTTGGCAGCTCCGGTCTCTACCATTTTTCTAATTTCAAATAGTTCTCTTAAATCTTCTTTTCTCATCCATTCAACAGAAGGCAAAACGGCTTTGGCTAAATTATGATCGATCTCTTTAACAAAAGTCCCTTCACCTTGTTTAATTTCTATTAACCCAACAGCCTTTAAAGCACTTAACGCTTCACGAATCGCTGAGCGTCCTACTTGGTATTGTTCTGCTAACTGTGGAACAGAGGCCAGCCGTTCACCAGGTTTTAATTGTTCGTTTTTTATTTGTAATGTTAGTTGTTCTGCAATAATTTCATAGATCTTTTTTGGCTTTATATGACTCGTTGACATAATTCTCCTCCAAATAAATCGATATCGCGATAATCGATTCCCACTATCATTCCTCTCTTATTTTAGCCTTGAATGTCAATTGTAGCAAGAGTCTTCACCTATCATACCCTTAGAGGATCAATCCTTCTAATGCTAATAAAATATTATTGGACCATATTTCTGCAAAAGCGTCGTTTGGAAGTGGGTTCATTCCATTTCCTACTTCAATCGTAAAGCCCGGTCTACCCTTCTCTAGAATAAACCAATCCTTATAACCTCCGTCACTATCTGCTGTATGAATGGGTGTATATGAGCTAGCTAATGAGAGTTTCTCAACCATTTGTTCACTTTCAGGTGGTTCATAACCACGGTATCCCCAATAAATAACTTGCCCTTGCGAATGGAAGGCTAATACATAAGCAAACTCTTTTTGCATCGTCAATTCATAAACAGCAATCGCCTCTGGCTCTGTCAAAGGAGCTATTCCACTATAATGTCTTGACCACGGTTTTTGTGGGCTTTCCTTTGCTTCAATTTCCCAACCTGCTGGCCATTGGTGATTCAAGTCGACACCGCGAATATTGCTCGACCAATGCTCAAATCTTTTTTGTCCTTTATTTATTTCGTTAATCATTTTGTAATAAGGATGTTCCTCATATATGCCTTGCTCAACCAGTTCAATTCCATCAGGATTTACCATTGGTACGACTGTTAACGTCACTTCTTTTAACAACTGACTAACAGAATAATTATATAACCGCTTTTTCTTCTTATTTGCCTCTGCTAATGTAAACAAAAAATGAATAAGAAACTTTGACGTATGAGCCTCATTCGCATGCCATCCTCCTGAATAAAAGACTTCTTTTTCACCTGTACCAATTTCAAACTGATAAAGTGATTTTCCCATCACGGATCGACCACATTCCCCTACTTTTACACCTAAGTTCTCTAATTTCAAAACATCTTTTTCTAAATCAGAAGGTCCATATTCTGTTTCAAGGTGAAATGGATCGTGCTCATTCGTTTGGAACGGTGGAATCTTTAAAATTAAGCCAGGACGAAGATAACTTTTTTCATTCAAAATAGTTGGATTATTTAAGAGCAAATCAAATGGTCTTATTTGAAATGCTAATGCCACTTTTGAAATGGTATCCCCTTGTTTAACAACATAATTCATTCGACATTCCCCCTTCATTCATAAGTATGAATCGAATAAGAAATTAAGTAAAAGATTTCTAATTAACTCAACTTTCGCATCGAGAAAAACCGTTCAACTAGTTGGCAGAACGAATAGGAGCTCTTAAACAAATGCCTTTGACACGTTAGAAAAGCGAGAACGTACTTTCACACCAAACGGATAAACTGTGCATTAAGAAAAAATAGACAATGTACAATGCGCTTCGGCTATCGCTCCCAAAACCATACTCCGCGTCCTGTGGGAACCTGGCGAGCCTCCTCGGCAAGCCTTGCAGGGTCTCGCTCCACGGTTTATTCCCACGGGAGTCTCCGTATGATTTTGTCCGCTAAGTGTCGTGGAGATGCTTGATGATATCGCCATGCCCAAATCAGCTATTTCTAACGCAGAAGGACCTTCTTCTTTACTTTGTTAGTTATGAAAAGACATGATTCCAATCGAAACAAGCTCGCTAGTCTAGCTAACGTACAGAGTATCAACAGGGATTTGTTTACAACTGTAACGGACTGAGTCATTGAAGAAAAATCATTCTCAAGCTCTTGTACGTTGAAGTAATGACTATTTTTTATTCCATGAGGAACCCCGAACCTAGATTCGATTCTATTATCAAGCGGACAAACAGACACGGAGACTCCCGCAGGAATAAACCGTCCAATGAGACCCCGCAAGCGTGCTGAGGAGGCTCATGAGGTTCCTGCAGGACGCGGAGTGTCTGTTTGGGAGCGATAGCCGAAGGGTCTGAAACAAGTAGAACATAAATCACTCCCATGTCTGGTTTCTGTTTGGTAGCGACCACCCAAGCTCTTCATTTTAGTGCACAGTTTCCTTCAACAGCCTACTAAGAGATGTGTTCAAACTGTCAACGATTGAACCGTCCATGTAAAATCAATTTGAGTATTGTATCGCCCTAAAGTCAATCTCTATCAACGGTTAAGGGTCCATTATACGCTGCGAAAGTTGAGTAATTAAAAAATGCTAATTGACAGATCATTATTCATATGATAAATTATCTAACAATTAGCAATCATTAAAAACTTTGATGAAGAATGAAAAAATCGGTTCAATTGTAGAGAGCTAGTGGTCGGTGCAAACTAGTTTGAGCCATTTTGGATAGCCCTTCTGAGTTGATGTGTTGAATGCCTTTATAAGTAGGCACATCCGGATAATCCGTTATCTTTTGACTAAAGTAGTCTCTAAGATGCACAGCTGTGCATAAACGAGGGTGGTACCGCGGTTAATACCTTCCGCCCCTCACATACCGTGAGGGGCGGAAGTTTTTTTGTGTAACGCTTTCATTTTATTTTGTCTTTTCAGAAAAAAGAGAATTGACTATACCACAGCAAAGCGTTACAGTAAAATCAAAAAGGAGTGTAGAGAAATGAGTGATCAAGCAGTGGCTGAAAAAGTAAAAAAGGTGGAAACACAAACAAAATACCATATTTTAGTATCTGATTCCATGAGTGAAGAAGGTTTATTACCTTTATTAAAAAGTGATCGGGTTGAATGTGTCCAACAAAACGTCGACCATGTTTTAGATTTAACACCCTTTGATGCTCTACTCGTTCGAAGTGCAACTAAAGTAACAGGTGAATTACTCGATCAAATGCCAAACTTAAAAATTGTAGCCCGGGCAGGGGTTGGTGTCGATAATATTGATTTAGATGCGGCGACTAAACGCGGGGTTGTCGTTGTAAACGCTCCTGACGGAAATACAATCTCAACAGCTGAGCATACTTTTGCGATGATTTGCTCCTTGCTTCGAAAGATTCCCCAAGCGAATGCTTCGATCAAAAGTGGCAACTGGGACCGTAAATCATTCCAAGGCTCAGAACTACGTGGCAAAACACTTGGAATCGTTGGATTTGGCCGAATCGGAACTCAAATCGCCCAAAGAGCTAAGGCGTTTGAAATGCCTTTACTCGTCTTTGATCCTTTTTTAACAAAAGAACGGGCCGAAAAAATTGGCGTCACTAAAGCATCCTTAGATGAGTTATTAGAAAAAGCTGATATTATTACTGTCCATACCCCCTTAACAAAAGAAACAAAAGGACTTTTAGGAATGAAAAATATCGGCAAAACAAAACAAGGTGTCTTTTTAATCAACTGTGCTCGTGGTGGAATTATTGATGAACAGGCTCTCAAACATTATTTAGCGAACGGCCATATTGCCGGTGCTGCGTTAGATGTATTTGAAGAAGAACCGGCCACTGATCGAGAATTAATTGATTTTGAAAATGTCATTACAACACCGCATATTGCTGCTTCTACCGTAGAAGCACAACTAAATGTTGCTTCTCAAGTGTCAGAAGAAGTTTTGAATTTCTTAGAAGGTGAACCAGCAAAAAATTCAATTAACCTTCCAGCCTTATCAAAAGAAATATATATAAAGGTCAAACCTTTTTATGATTTATCGAAAAAAATGGGAACATTTCTTTCACAAGTCATGAAAACACCAGTAAAAGAAATTGAAGTGTTTTATAGTGGGACCGTCACTAATTTAGAAACAACAGTGACAACTCGAAGTTTAATTGCAGGCTTTTTGCAACCGCGTGTAGATGCTGCGGTTAATGATGTTAATGCCTCATTGATTGCCAAAGAAAGAGGGATTAGTTTTGGTGAAAAGCATGTAACAAAATCTTATGGTTATTCTAATTTGATCCATGCCATCGTTCATGGAGAAGATCGTCGTTTTGAGATTCAAGGTACGTATATAAAAGAGTACGGGGCAAGAATTGTCAATGTCAATGGGTTTAATGTTGATTTTGTACCGAACGGGCATATCCTTTATATTCAGCATAACGACCGTCCAGGTGTTATCGGCCGTATGGGACAGTTACTTGCTGAACATAATGTTAATATTGCGACGATGCAAGTAGGTCGTAAAGAAGAAGGCGGAGAAGCCATTATGATGCTCACTGTCGACAAGCCTGTAACAGATTCATTAATTGAAGCTTTAGCAAATATTGACGAAATTATATTTGCTAATAAAATCGAAGCGTAAAGATGGGAATAAGTACCCCAGCCTATCGACATCGTCTCATTTCCAGAGACGGTCGACAGGCTTTTTTTGCATGGAAGAGAGCAACAGCGATAAACGACGAGACTCTATTCCAAAAATAGAAGCAAATTGTTTTGTCCTTTTGTTTACCCCCAAATATATTGAAATAAAAGTTCCAATTGTTCCTCTTTCCTTCTTTGTAAATAAACAAGTCCTTTTTCCGTCACTTGTATATATTCTCGTTTTCCTTCAACAAAACCCTCTTTAAAAGCCACATTTAAATAAAACTCATACAATAATCGAAATTCACGCTCATTAATATGATTTTTTGTTTCATAACCAAATGCTCGATTATGTGAACGCCAAAAGCGTGGATGAATTTCCTTTTCATTAATAAGACGAATCGTTTTATGTCTTTTAATTTTCTTCAACATAAACAGAAAACCATCAATTAAGTCAATTTGAGTACCGGATAAATCCGTTTGCTCATTCAATAATTTTAATAAAGTTGTGCTCACAAACGATTGATCCCTATCCATAGTCATTCTCCATGTCAAATATTTAGTTCTATTCTACCATAGAACGACTATATTCTACATAGTACAACATTTCATTCAGAATTTTCCGCCATGCAATAACAACTTCAAACCTGGATGTATAACGTCCCCTTCTAATTGGTTGAACTCCTTTAAGTCAGAAACAGAAAGGTGATACTCCTTGGCAAGCTGATATAAATTTTCTCCTTGCTTGACAATATGGCTTGGCTCTTCTTCTAGTTGCTCATGAACAATAATCGTCTCACCAATTTGCAGTAAATCGCTAGTCCGCTCATTCCATTCTTTAATTTCTTCAACGCTTACATGATATTTAGTCGCAATCGCCCATAAGGTATCATCTTTTTCGATCACGATTTCATGAGTGAATTGTAATGGTTCTGATGTGGTTTGTTCATCATCCGTTAATACGCTCGCCTCTCTTTCCATTCCTAAATTAGCAGACTGACTTTCACTAGCAGTCTTACTAACTCCCTCGTTTTTCTCTGTTTTTAGTTCTTCTAATTGAGCGTTTATTTTTTCTAAAACTGAAGCCACTGTTTCTTCGACCATTGCCATTGCATCCGTATAGTCTTCTTTTTCTAACTCAATTTCTAAATTTTCCTTTTCATCTTCTACCTCCCTCTCTTCCTCCAATAAATCTTCATCAATATAACGACTCATCGTTTGGATCGCTTGGTCATCCATATAATCCAAAGCCGCATATAAAGAAGAAGGTTCGTTAGACAAAAAGATGAGTGGGTCAATAGAAGCTGATTTTTCAATATTCCATTCACCCTGGTGCATTTCAAAATGAAGGTGATTCCCATGAGAACGACCTGTATTCCCAACTGTTCCAATCAATTGTTTAGCTTGTACGATTTGTCCCTCCTCTACATCACGTTGATGCAAATGAGCATAGACTGTCTCGATATCACTTTCTTCATGTTTAATAAAAACCACATTTCCATAGGAATCAGAATAATACGATTTTGTAACTACCCCTTCTTCTATCGAAATGACAGGCGTTCCTTCTGGAGCTGCAATATCAAGCCCAAAATGTCTCCCACCTCTTGAACCATATGTATCTGTTATCTCTCCAATTGTTGGCCAAACAAAACTTTCTTGCCATTTTTCTATAAAAGGACTATCAGCCTTTGCTGTTTGATTAGTCCCTAAAAATAAAATTCCTATAAATAAAGCGATCGACAAAGCGATAACAATTCTTTTCATTAAATCAAGCATAAAAGCCTCCTTTAAATATCCATGCCGTTTTAGTCCCTTCTTTCGTTAATTCATGAGACTAACACTACCCTATGACAGCATGACCCATTTTATGCTTGATTATTCAACGGCACCTGTTTGAGTTATTTCCACCTCTGCTTTGACATCAAATTGCACTGTACGATAAATAGAATTGCTCCAGACATCAGGATCCCATTTTCTCGTATGACTTCTATACAATTCACCGACACCAACCGGGTCAATATTAAGTTCCTGACATAATAAAAGAAGCTCTTTAGTGTTCGATTCGATCGTTTTAGCAATCGAATTTTCTATGATTTCTCTATCCTTTGCTTCACGTAAATTCACATCTCCGCCCGTATCATAGATAACCGATTCTAACTTTATCGTATAGGTTACATGCGGATATCCCTTGCTTTTATCTAACATTGAATTAAGTTTACTTTTGATAACTTCTATAACAACCGGTGTTTCTTGATCAATGCCCTCTATATGAAACAGATGAAAGTTATGTTTAGAACGCTTTCTCATTAATTTTAAATAAAAACTTTGCTCTAAGGTTAATTTGGTCTTCAGTTCATCACGATCAAACAAAGCTAGCCCTGTTATTTCCACATCCTTTTCCCCTATTTTTTTTATAATCGGTAACGCCGGATCTCTTGCATCGCTATACATACTAAATAGAAATTCATGTAGATTTGCTCTTGGAACTTGTCCATTCTCTTGATTTTGCTCAAGAAGGTCGGGAATATAGACACCCGTTTTCTCTCCCGTTCCTACCTCAGCATTTAAAATATCAGATGCTTCATCTTCTTCAACAACAGCCATTAAAATACGATTACCTACAGTTGGATCTTTATACAAAGGTAAAACATAAGGCTCTAACCCTTTATTTGCTAACTCTTCTCCAAATAACGCCACACGTAACTGTCCCGTTACTAATGGTTTTTGTGAACGATTACTCAAGTCGTTTATAACGGCACGAGGTGTCTCCCCTTCCCCTTGCAACGCTTCTTGTTTTAAGGACTGTTCAGATACTTGCTCAGTGAATGTTGGATAACTAACCGTTACTTTCACTAAATTCTCTTCAGAACCGATATCATAACCAATAGCCCTGATAATAGACAGTTCATCAATAACTTCAGAATCAACATTACAGCTTGTTAAAATAAACAAACAGACAACGATAACACTACATACCAGCCGTTTCATTTGTATCTCCCTTCTTAAACTTGTAAACAATTGTTTGTAAGAGCACTAAAAAAGGAATATAAACAAAGGCAAAATAAAAACCAATTTGATTAAAAACACTTGCTATTGCATCAATAGCTGATCGGGTCGGAATTAAAGCAGCACCTCCACATAGCAAAATGACAATGACAATGAGAACATGACGCTGATTTAAACTAAAGACCCGTTTGACTAAACGGCTCCCTGCCCAAATCGCTAAGGCAATATTTGGAGCGACCACAATCATCCAGACAGTTATGCCAATGTATTCAAACCTCTCCAAAAAGGGAAACTCGATTACTTTAAACAACGTTAATAAAGCCCAAATCGTTTTATTAATTTGTTCTTCACTATAAAAAAATAAACAAATGAGCGTAATGTATGTATATAATAGCGTTGTAAATGCTGCCCCTAACTGTGTCCATTTTTGGCTCAACTCTTTATGTTTTAAAAAAGGGAAATAGACAAGTAATAATTCAAAGCCACTATAACTAAACGTGGCGACCTTTGCTCCTTCAATCACCTCTAATACACTATGTTTCCAAACCGGAACGATGTTATTATATTGAGCAAATTCTAATGTCATCAAAAATAAAGGGTAAATCGGCAACGTGATAAGGATACTTAAAAAGGCCAAACCAACGACTGTTCGAAAGCCTCCTGAAACAACATAATAAAAAAAGGGAATCGACAGTAAAGCAAAACACCAATTCTGTAAATCTTCAAATACCCAAACCTGGACAATTTCAATATAGGTTCTTAATATAATTAACGCTAAAAATAAAAGAAAAGTAGCAATGAGCAAACTAAGAAACCCACCGATCCATTTTCCGAATAACTCTTGATGAACTTTGATAATATCTCCATCTGCTCTTTTTAAGATAATATACATACAAGCGATACTAAAATTCACTAATACGCCAGCAAGAATGACCGAAATCCAAGCATCATATCCTGTTTCTTTAACGATCTCACTTTGAAAGCTTAAGACGCCAACTCCTACTTGCATAGCATGGATAATAAAAAAGGACAAAAAAGGTGAAATCAAATATTTTTCTTTTATTACTTTCTCTCCACTCATTGTTTCGCTCCTTTTTTTAAAAAGCGCAGCCTGTTCGCTCAAAAGCGAGAAAAAATAAGAACAACTAATGAAGACGCTTTTTGTCTTCACTCAGATGGGCGATTTTTCTCGAACTTCTAACAGGTGTAGCTAGATTTATCAATTAACTACTCATCAATATCATGTTTTTTATTTGCTTCAAAAAAATTAAACCTTTTTTCTTTTGGGCCCTTAAATAAACCGGCCTTGATGACATCCAGCTAAAAGGCAAGCGAATAAAAGCATCTTTCCAATCAGCGAATCTCGGCGGATAAATCGGTGATAAATAAGGGCGGCCAAGCGATTGCAAATGTAATAAATGAACAATCGTAAAAAGCAATGCAGCACCAATTCCAATTAAGCCAAACCAAGCGGACATAAGCAAAAATGGAAAGCGAATAATTCTAATCGTATTACCAATTTGATAAATAGGCGTTGTAAACGAAGCTAATGCGGCTAAAGCCACGATAATTAACAGGATATTACTCGTTAATCCAGCCTCAACGGAAGCCTGTCCAATTACAATACCGCCAACGATCCCAATCGTTTGTCCTACCTTTGTTGGTAACCTCGCCCCGGCCTCTCTTAATAATTCAATTGTTAATTCTAAAAATACCGCTTCAATAATAGGTGGAAAGGGGATCATAATTCTTGACCCGATTATCGGCCCTAATAAATCTTTTGGAATTAATTCATAATGATAAGTTAAAACCGCAACATAAATTGGTGAAGCTAATGTCGAAAAGGTTACAGCAAAAAAGCGTAATAACCTAGTGAAGGAGGCAACTTGCCAACCTAAATAATAATCTTCTAAAGATGAAAAGAATTCAACTAAAGTCGTTGGGCCAAACACAACCTCAGGAGAACCATCCGCTATAAAAGCCACTTTCCCTTCTGCTAAAACCGCTGCTACACGTTCTGGCCTTTCCGTGTTGACAAATTGTGGAAAAACAGATAATGAGTCATCTGAAATCATCTGGGCAATACTGCCAGAATCAATGATTTGGTCAAAATCAATCGCCTCTAGTCGTTGTTGCATCGTCCGTAAATTCTCTACATCAACAATACCTTCCACATATAATATAGCTATTTTCGTTTTTGTTAATTTGCCTAAGACTAATTTTTTGTTTTTAATTCACCTATTGGTAGACGTTTTCGAATTAAGCTTAAGTTTGTATCTAACGCTTCAATAAATGATTCTTGTGGTCCTGTTACACTAAATTCAACTTCAGGCTGTGAAATTTCTCGATCAGAGGCGATACTTACTTCAAATAGAGCATATTGTTTTGGACTTGTTAAACTTTCGAGTAATAATTGCCCTCTCATTAATGCTTCTTTAGCATGATAACCTTTTGTCACCATTTCTTTTTTATTTATTGGAATAGAGTTTATCACTATAGCTAAATCATTTGATTCAGCTTTATTCAAATAAGGGAGAAAATCCCTTATAACTCGATCTGGATCAATTAAAGTACTAAAATAAGAAATCCTATACTCATGTTGATTTATTTGATGGTGGAATTGCACAAAATCATCGGAGGATTTTAAACTATTAACGACATCATCAATGGATTCTGTCTTTTCGTTATACTTAATCTTTTCTTTCATCCATCTTAATAACATTAGTCTCCCTCCAATTTAAACATTCTAATCCTCTCAGTTAGTATGATTTTCATGAAAAGGAATTATACAACTTATTATGACCGGTCTACTTTTTTTATTTAAAAAAGCTAAGCAATGAGAAGGGAGTTCTCATTGCTTAGCTTCATACTAATAAAAGATCTTTTTATAAATGATTTTCTTCATTTGTTAAAACCTGAACAGTAATTGAACCATTTTCAACTACTGTTTTTAATATGACTGGATAGGGATATGGATTTTTAAATTTAAAATCAGGCCCTCCCCATGAAACGGTTGCGTCTCGTCCTGGTGGTACATATCCAATTTCCCTTGAATGAGTGTATCGTTCGACAATTTCTAAACCGGCATCATCAATGGCATTGAATAAAGTCGATGATGTTTGGCATATCCCACCACCTATCCCCATTACAAATTCTTGATTAACAATTTCCATTGCTTCTTGATACCCTCTATCTACTGTTCGTTCACCAACCACTAAATTAAAAGAAAACGAATCACCTGGACCTAATATAACACGGTCGATCGCCTCGGCTGATAACTCAATATTTACCGTTCGCCCACTTACATTCGCATCAAAATACGTTTTATATTCCCCGATTACTAATTCATCAATTCCAATCACATCTTCTTCTTTTACATTTGGCTCCGTCACATAGATGGGCATTTGTAATTCCTCATGACCTCTCTCCAGATCCATAATTAGCTCTACTAATTCTTTTTCCGATAAAATCACTCTATTTTGGCCTGGAATAATGGTGCCATCTTCTGCTAAACTAGCATTTTGTAAAGGTGTATCAATCGATTGTGCAAATGTGCTTGCAAGATCTTCTAACTGTTCTTGATTAAGAGCTTGATTCCGGTTGTTCATATAACCATAATCATTTAGATTAATCTTATGTTGCTCATTATTATAAGTATCAAATAAAACAAGTTCCCAAATAACGTCCTTTTTTTCGATATGATTAGTCGGTACGCTGCTCGGATGAAGAGCGACCACAAATGAGCTTATCTCTTCCTGCTCCTGCACCCCATTCGTACAACCAACTAGTAATAAAAATGATGATAAAACAATTGTTTTCTTCAAAATGACTCCCCTCCATTTATAACCACAGAGCATTATATGAAAACAACGTAAGTCTAATGCAAAAAAGGAAGAAGAAAAAAAAACGGTGAAGTTTCACAAATAAGTGAAATTTCACCGTTTTTATTAAAAGGATAGTGGATAGCCATGTGTGGAGCTTTATTTACTGCTCCCTAAAATCACGCCCTGTGTCAATTGTCCTTTAAGCTGAAGTGGTTTATTTCAATGTTCCTCTCTTTTGGTTTCTCGAAAAACGATTGCACTTCTTTCATACTCGACATCCTGGATAGCTAAACGAGCGTTAACCGCTCGTGCCACTACGAAGAAAAAGTCCGACAAACGATTCATATACTTAAATACTAACGGATGAATGTCTTCTTGTTTTTGTAAGGAAGCGATCTGCCTTTCCGCTCTTCTTGTAATCGTTCGACAAATATGAATAAGAGCAGCTAATTCTGAACCTCCAGGCAAAATAAATTTTTGTAATGGTGGAGCTTCCTCCATATATTGATCAATTTTCACTTCTAATTGGTCAATCATTTCTTGTTTTGTTTTATACGGAGGTTCTTTATCTTTTTTGACAATCGCTAAATCACCCCCACAATCAAAAAGTTCATGTTGAATGATCAAAAAATCAGCACGAATATCAGCTAATAAAGGTGCTTCCATTTTTGCCACCGCTAATGATACGAACGCATTTAGTTCATCAATCGTTCCATATGCCTCAATTCGAATATCATCTTTATCAACACGTCCACCAATCACACCCGTTTTTCCTTCATCACCAGTTCTCGTATAAAGTCTCATCAAATACCTCCCTTAGTATAAAGCGTAGTCCGTTTGCTCAGAAGCGAGAAAAAATACAGGGCCAACGTTAAAGTCGCTCTTTGACTTTATAAGGTGGACCGATTTTTCTCGAGCTTCTAACGGACGCAGCTAGATTAAGTATAAAGCGAAGCCTGTTCGCTCAGAAGCGAGAAAAAATTAGGGGCGGCTGATGAAGACGCTCTTTGTCTTCACTCAGACGAACCGATTTTTCTCGAGCTTCTAACAGGCGTAGCTGGATTAAGTATAAAGCGTAGCCTGTTTGCCCAGAAGCGAGAAAAAATAAGAACAGCTGATGAAGACGCTCTTTGTCTTCACTCAGACGAA
>NZ_ALPT02000002.1 GCF_000292245.2 Alkalihalobacillus alcalophilus ATCC 27647 = CGMCC 1.3604
CCACGCACCTACATGAGGTGCGACTTCCTCAACGTCTGCAAAGTCATCATATTTGTTACCATTTCAATCCACGCACCTACATGAGGTGCGACTATTAATTATAAATTAGCACATGATTTAGATTAATTTCAATCCACGCACCTACATGAGGTGCGACTAATAGGTGTTTTTGTGCATTTTGATTAACATATTTCAATCCACGCACCTACATGAGGTGCGACTTCATGTACTTCTGTGTAATCCACTCGCAAAGATTATTTCAATCCACGCACCTACATGAGGTGCGACGGAGTTGTGGTTTTTATTTTTCTAACTATCACCGATTTCAATCCACGCACCTACATGAGGTGCGACATTATGAGCCAATTATAAAAAAATGGGAGGAGCAATTTCAATCCACGCACCTACATGAGGTGCGACCCTCTAATTCGCTAATTTTGAAAGGGTAAGCGGTATTTCAATCCACGCACCTACATGAGGTGCGACTCTTTCTACTTGCATAATAAAATCTTCCATCTAATTTCAATCCACGCACCTACATGAGGTGCGACGGCTACTAGTGCGGCTATTGCAGCTATAACCCAATTTCAATCCACGCACCTACATGAGGTGCGACATCGACAAAATCCTCTGCCGATATACTCCCATTTTATTTCAATCCACGCACCTACATGAGGTGCGACATCAGCGATTTGTCTTAATAATCCTTTAACCTCTATTTCAATCCACGCACCTACATGAGGTGCGACCCTTGTGCAAATAGGTATTGATCTAGTCATGGATTTCAATCCACGCACCTACATGAGGTGCGACGTTGACGGTCTTTCTCACCAATACGCATCGCTTCACGATTTCAATCCACGCACCTACATGAGGTGCGACAGCGAAAATGGCTCAAATTAAAGAAAATACCCATTAATTAGAAGACATTTCCACAAAAAAACTGCTCAGAATTAACTCATTCCTAAAAATACGACAAATTCCAACAATATCTACTTTATTTTTTAGGTGCGAATCCCCCTAGGAAATGATGATCGCCTCACATTCGCACTCATCTATTCTCTCATTAAAACTCGTCAAAAAATCAAAGGTGATTCGATGTCAATTGACTCCTTCACTCCAATATGCTCTACTTTATTTTTGTGGTTATCTCCTAATTTATAAAATCGGAGACTATCTTCTTTAGGATTTATAATAGATGATAGTTCATGCTTTAATGATACATATTGTGTAGAATCAATGATACATTCAAATACCGAATTTTGAACTCGTTGACCATAGTTTTGACAGGTTTTTGCGACTTTTCTCAAACGTTTTTGTCCAGCACTTGTCATTGTACTCACATCATAAGTTATTAAAATTAACATTGCCTACTATCACCTACTTCCAAAGAAATGGTGGGTACTCATCTAAATCTCCTCTAAGAAATCGAGCCAATAACAAAGCTTGGGCATGTGGAACAAGACCCCATGTTATTTTTTCTCCTAAAAAAGGATGGGTGATTTTTTCTTGCTTTTTATTTTGCCAAGCGGTAAGGAATTTTTTCCGAGCTTCTTCCGTCATAATAACAGCACCATTTTCTTTTTTGAAAAAATCGTCCTTATTGAGAGCCTTTTTATTAATAAGGGTCAACACAAATTTATCAGCATATATCCCACGTAATTCTTCCATTAAATCTAAGGCTAATGAAGCTCTTCCTGGTCTATCTCGGTGTAAAAAACCGACATATGCATCTAATCCAACTCCCTCTAATGCGGCAGCCATATCATTTGCTAACATTGTATAAGCAAATGATAATAAAGCATTCACATTATCAAGTGGAGGTCTTCGGGAACGACCTTTAAAACTAAAATTCTCTTTCTGCTGTAAAATCATTTGATCAAACAGTCGATTATAACTAATTGCAGCCTGCCCCTCTAACCCTCTTAAACGCTCCAAATCTTCACAAATTCTTACCTCTTCAATGATCGTTGATAAGTGCTGGGAAACTTCTTTAAACTTCTGTATATCCAAACGAAGCGGATAGTCCCTTGTCATTCTTTCTATCATCCATTTATTATTAAAAATTTTCCCGATAATAAAGTTCCTTGCGATATGAGCAGATGCCATTTCATTATCGGAGATCCTATACTGTTTTTTCCTTAACGTCACATTTCCACGGCTCTCACCAATGACCCTTGCCAAAAAACGCCCGTTCATTGTTAAAAAAGTAATGGAAATATTCCTGTCAGCACAATACCCCATTAACGCAGGACTTGCACCTGTATAACCAAAGGTGACGATGGATTCCAAATTATGAAGCGGGACTCTGCCCAATTTATTCTCATCTTTTAAAAGAACAATGTTGTCACCATCTAATGATAGATAGACATCTGTTTGGTTAATAAAAAGCGTATTTAAGAGCTTTCTCATCCTTTTATTTTCCCTTCAATATAGCTTTTTACTGATTGTTTGTTCATCAATTTAGGAAGACAGATATGTTGTAAGGAGCAACTTTTGCAAAAAGTTCCGGTTTTCACTTTTGGGGTATGGCGACGTTTGTAATATTGATACATTTCATGTGTGGTTTGCCTTACTTTCTCTTTTAATTCTTCTGTAATAGATACTTTAATCCGTTGTTTGGTTTCATTATAAAATAAATAACCATACTCCACCTCACACAATAACATCTCCTCAAGACAAATCGCTTGTGCGACCAGTTGCAATAAATCTTCTTCACCCTGTTTTTTCTTACCACGCTTATATTCAACTGGATAGGGTAAGTAGGTACCACTTACCCCGTTTATTTCAACGCCTTTTGCATCGCTTCTAAACTCGACTACATCACAAACACCCGTTATTTTTAATTCTCTGGACTGTATTGGCATAGCTCTTACAACTAATTTATCGCCACGTTTTTCACGAATTGTATGGTCATCTGCTCGTTTATGCAAATGTTGCCCTTCAACGGTTTTAACATTTTCCTCCCACTGCTGTTCAATATGAATTAACGCCCATTGACGCTTACAGAACTGGAAATGTTGAATACCTGATAACATTAAATAGTTATCTTCTTCATTAAAGGCCATCAATTACCTCAGGTACAAGGCCATCTAGTTCATCAATTTGAATCGTATAGTCCTCAAACTCTCTCGGTTCTTCTGTATTTTTTTCAATTTTTAATGTACGGTGCACTTTAGCTGATGAATATTGCCCTAACTTAGAACTATGCTCCCACCATAAAACCTTGTTTACCTCCATACTTCCATCTGGCCGTGCGGATGAAGCATCATTTTCAAACAAAGTAATTAAAGCTTCTTTAAATTTCTTAGCATCCTCATTAGAAAAACCTGTCTTTTCAGCTAACTGAGTGTTAATGCTTCCTTTAAACACATAAACTCCAAAATCGACACGGTGCTTCATTCCCATTGTGTCGGAGCCCTTAGCTGTTCCTGGTTCTGAATTAACACTTTTGGTAATTTGCATGTTTGTAATATCAATTTGGTCAACACTTGTTGCCGTATGAATAGAAACTGGTCCACGTACACCAACAGAAACCCCTTTACCACCAGACCCTTTGAAGGCAAATACTTGTCCAAAGCTCCTTACATCAATCCATTCGTTACAAGCTAATAAGGCAAAAGCATCACTAGAGCCATTTTTATCTTTCATTATTTTTTGTAACTCTGGAATCGCTTCCGCTCTTTCTTTTAAACTACCATAAGAATCTACTTTATTATCATTAGACTGAACAAAGACAGACTCTTCCATTTGCATCAAACGATTACGGATTTTTCGTTTTAAAGCGACATCAGATACTTCCCCTTTCCCTTCATAATTTTGTCTCGGTCGATTCCCATTTAACGGGTCTCCATTCGGATTGGCTTTTGTTACAGTAAAAACGACAGCGAAATCAATTTTGTGATCCAATGTACTCATAGCTCATTTCCCCCTTCATTTTGCTCCACTTTTTCTTTTTTCTGATACATGTCGTGACGTTGACTTGATAAACCTAATAAAAATTTACCTGTTAATGGACGGTTGTTAAAATCATCCACATTAAATTTTGATGAGATTTCATCAATAATTATCGTATATCTTGTCGCACCTTTTCCTAATTTCGCCAAATAGGGCTGTAAAGCTGCTTGTATCGTTTTCCAAGTTCTTTCTGGGCGATTCGCAAATGAGTTCATATAACGTGTGGCATTTGTTGCCCTTTTCTCACCATTGCTATCTAAGACGTTTCTTTCTAGTACATCGGCAACCGCTAGCAATCTACCAAAAAGGTAACTGCGATCGTCATTATTATTATCTACGGCCATATCATAGTCCTCCTTACTATTTATAAGTGCACATGCAATACTTAATGTTTTCTCCCATTCCCAATTTTCTAACGCAACTGGATTTGAAGCTCTTTGAATCGCACTTCGAACAATATCAGACGGAATCGGGTGTTCGTCGACAATACAAGGTAAAAGTCGTTCCATTAATCCTTTTACAACCTTTTCATTGGCATTTGGTCCATATGTAGCAAAGGCAATGTCTTTTGTCGATGGGGCACCGGTAAATTGAATCCTGTTACCATCTTTCGTTTTACGATAACTGTGACGCCATTTGCACCGTGAGTGCCAATTAATTAGACCATTTATATATAACTCTTTTTGAATATTACGATAATACAAAACCGCAAGACGACCGGTTGTTGCTGAGTCTAATACGAGAATATTGATTTGTTCATTAGTATCAAGTTCTTTTAATCGATTCATATATCCCGATAATGCTTTTTTTACTTCAGTAGCGTAGTTCTGATGGGTATTAGCTACTTGAATTGGTTCTTCTGGAGACTCGTCCCACTCTTCATAAATATCAAAACTATCACTAGTCGGATCAGGAACTTCAGGAACTTGATTCCCCCATACTAAAAAAACGCGACCATCGACAATTTTAGCTTGGCGATTAATTAACCACTTCAGTGCGTTATGAGCCTTTTGAGAGACATCATAACCTATAGTTGCTACTTGATCGCTCTCTCTAAATCTTCCACGATAAGTGAATCCACTCTTATCATTATCTGAAATCAACTTAGCTTTATCACCAGCGTTTCGAATTTTATTGGCATGTCGATTCGTTTTAGGGATCCATTCGCTGGATACATAACATAAATCTTCATCACCTAAACTTTGGTTGTAAAACGAGGTAAATGAATCAAACACCTCTTTTGACTGCCATACTTTTGATAACACTTTAGTTGGAGAGTGAACATTAAAGCGAATAAACGCTCCTTCTTGTCCTCCAGCAACAACGGAAAAAATATCAGGTTTTCCTTCAAATAATTCTTCATATTTTTTATCCCATGAAGTAATCAGTTTTCCTTCACTATCAAGGTGAAGTTTCTTTTCATTGACTAAATCTTCAATTAATCTACCTTTTTTCAAATACTTAAAAATACTATTGACCATCCAATGGTTATAAGGTGAGCTGACCCACTCTTCTAATTGAGCGATGTACGCTGAATAAGGTTCTTCCTTTTTTATCACTCCTCCATATTTAACGTAATCACCCGCAACATAACTTAGTTTGTCATGAAGAGGATAAGGTGCCACAAGTGAACCTGAACGACTTGAGGACTTCTCAGTTGCAGGGATTAACGTATTTCCATTACCTTTAGGAATAATCTCAGCGGAATAGAACTCCCCATCCTCTGTTACAAGCACCTCAATATGAGCCGTTTGCGTTGTATGCCCAACCGGAATTAACGTGTACTCCTTCTCAAATCGGTTCAATTTTCGTTCACCAACTTGACTCGAATTCTGTTTATACGTTTGATAGAGACTTAGAAATAAACTCATTCACTCATCTCTCCTTCTAACACCTTTGAAAGTTCCTCCACAGACTGGACATTCGATTGGTCAAAGTGTTTAGCTTCCATTTGACCTAAGGAGCGTACTTGCGGACATTGCTCAGGAAGAATAAATTTAATCACACCATTTTTTATAACTGGACTCCATAATCTTACTTCCATTTCATCTCTTCCTATTTCATCAGGATAGTTGATGCCATGAACCATCGGGCCAAGGTGAATCTCACCATAATCATCATAAAACCCTTCACCTTCATTAAATGGATGCGGCTCTACATATCCTTGACACTCTCTTGCCCCTAAGAAAATATCTCTTCTCCCTCCAACCTTTAAAGCACGTTTCGCAATATTATGATGTTTATTTTCATTACGGTCAAAAGCGAGATCTGGACGATGAAAGTTAAAATCAAAATAAGCTTTCACATGATATCTAGGCTTTTGTAAATACGTGTAATTCGCTAGTGTGTTTCCTCCACTATATTCAATCGGGCGGATCCCTTTAGATTCCATTTTAATCGGATTCATAATCCGCAGTTCATCAATATACCACACAATCGTTGGCTTCCAATAAATCGATTCGACAATTCCTTTTAAGGCTTGATACGTTGGCACTTGATAGGTCATCTTTTCGCCACCAAGCTTCATTAAGGGATCCGTAAATAAGGCATAATCACCCCAAAGAACAAACTCAATTGAATTTCGCATTGTTTAATTCCCCCTTTCGTTTATTCAATATTTGAAGTTAGAAAATGATTTAACCCCCTCTGTCATAATAGAATAGGCAGCTCTCATTATGACAGAGAGATATTTTCTTAACTAATAACTTTTAAACAATTTTGGTGCTCACACAATTTATTTTCAGCACCTTTAATAAGATAACAAATTGTATTTCTTAAAGTTGTATTCTCTTTTTCTAGTTCACATATTCTTTTTTGTAACTCTCGCTCTCTCTTTACAGATTGATAAATCATCATTTTAATATTAAACACCTCCCACCTCATAAAAAAATAATGTGAATAGAATGAATATTATGTATATTTTAACTTAAATTCCCCTTTATCACAACTAAATTTTAATTCCTATTTATTTATTATCTGAAGTACTAAATTCCCATCCCTAAATTAATATGAAATTTCTAATATGGTATAATGAATTGTCGCTGCCTCAGCGTGGATTGAAATAGATATTAAATAAAAGGTATTAAAAACCTATCATTCCAGATAGGTTTTAATTATCCTCAAAAAAACATTCCACCCATTTGTGCTTCACTTTTTGTATTCAATCCATACTCATCATCGTATGTATTTTCTACTAACACAAAGATCTCTCCATCTAGATAGGATATCAGCCCACCATTTTGTATTAATTCTCTTTTCTCATGTTCAAAAAGATTAATCGAATAATATTGTGCTTTCCTTAACAGATGAGCATACTCTTTAATCGACCTTGAACTATTTAATTCAGCAATGATCTCTTTTCCTTCTCCATAAGGAACGAGTACAGAAGTCGTTAAACTTTCAATTACTTGAAAGTTCTCAGCTGCTGTACGGTAACTATTGGCTAAATATAAATCAAATTTCTGGTTGTATGAACGAGCTTCTGCTAAATATTTATTTTTCTTCCTTGATGCATACAGTAAGTCAACCATGTCCGTTCCAAGACTAGGAATTGGGTAATTTAAGCTCACTTTTAATTCTGTGTAATACACCTGAAAAAACCTCTCTATCGCCTGCCTAGATAAGAGATGCCCACCATGTACGGTTGAATCTCTTTTTAAATCTTTTAAAATTTGCTTTGTGACCATTTTCCCTGCTTGTATTTCTGATAATTTGTCCAAATTTTCTTCTTCATGATCAATCATATAAACGGATTGAAGCCCGTCCATTTCACCGTGACGATTACACCTACCTGCTGCTTGGGCAACCGAATCTAAACCAGCTAAAGAACGGACTACTGATTGAAAGCTAATATCTACGCCTGCTTCAATCAGTTGCGTACTTACACATAATACTTTTTCTCGATTTTTTAATTTCTTCCTCATCTCAGCCAACTTTTTATTACGATGAGCTGCACACATGGAAGTGCTTAAATGGTAAAGAGAAACATCCCCGCCTATCTCTTTTAACTTCTCATATAAATCTCGTACTACTGATTTTGTATTTAAAATAACCAAGATACTCTCTTTTTCTTTCATCTGTTCTTCAATAAATGATACAAGTTTCTCATTTGTAAAAGTACTTTCTGAAGCCAAATCAATCATTTCCACTCGTTTGAAAGCATCAATTACCTTATCAACTTGTGCGATCATTTCACCATCATGTGTTATCTCCAACTTCTGCTCAACAAAATTTAGAGCAGGTTGAGTCGCTGTACAAAGAACCATCGTAGAGTGGGCATAATCTTTCAAAAAATTAAGAGCATCATTAAAAAGAGAAACACATGAAGTAGGAACCTTTTGAACTTCATCAAAAATGACCACTGATTCACTAAGATTATGCATCCTTCTACTATTACGACTTCCCTTCGCATAAAACACATTTAAAAATTGAACCATCGTCGTAAAAATAATAGGCGAATCCCAGTTATCCTTCGCCAACTTTAGTTTCTGCTTATTTGAAATTCTTCCATCCTCAGCTTCATCATCTATCGAATCATTAATAATATTTGAATGATGTTCTAATATGTTCGCATCATCCTGTAAAATTTCTCTGACTTCCTGAGCATTTTGTTCAATAATTGTTGTAAACGGGACAATATAAATAATCCGTTTTTTCTTTTGTAATAAAGCATGCCGCAAGCCAAACCTTAAGCTTGCTAAAGTCTTCCCTCCACCCGTTGGAATCGACAGAGTATAAATGCCTGAGGGACGTTCGGCAAATTTTGCACATTGTTCAGACATTTCGCTTCTCAACTTATCAATGGGAGATGGTTCACCTTGTTCACTTTTGAATGAATCAATCTTCTTCATTAACCTATGATAAAATTTTTGAAAAAGTTCTTCTGTATCAACCTCTAATTCATACGAAACATTCTCCTCAAACAGACGTGTATTCGTCCGATCCCCATCAATTAATGTGCTAAAAATAAACTTTATTAAAAACATTAGGTTTTTTTCGCGTTCAAGTGGTCTTTTTCGATTAAAAATCTCTAATTCTTTTGCTGCACGCTCTACATATTCTTTGAATTCAGATTCGCTCATTACATGCTCAAAAAATAGCCTCTTTGTTTCACTAAACTCCGGAAAAGGCTTTTCTTTTACACGATACAAATAATTCGATTCTAATTGCGGGGTTAGAAAATCTAGCAAATAAGAATGATGAGATAAAATACTATTTCCAACTACCTCTGATAAAATCAAATACCACATCTTCTCTTTTGCTTTATTAGAATGATACATTTCATAAAGTAACTTACCACCAGCTGTAGAATGATCGACACTTCCCCGCTTAGATGGTGCATCCGGATTTTCAATCGCATTCAATAAGTAATCTCGGAATTCGCACGTATACTTACCTAGGTCATGCAGCAAACCCGCTAATCCAGCGATATGTTTAACCCCTATTTTCTCACCATAGCCTTCTGCTAAATGTTTTACTTCGAGTAAATGTTCTCTTACTGTTTGGATTTTCCCATCAGATTCACGAACATGTGCGATAAACTCCATCCAATCCTCCTCTCAAAAATCAAAAACAGCAAAAAAACCATTATTATGATTTTCTTGCTGTTTCTCTAGGGGTATCATTTTGTTATTAACTTATATTATAGTCATTATATACCAACAAATAGAACTAGTCTATTATACCTATCAAATTATTTGAGTTTTTTTTAAAAGTTATGAATTAGCTAAATCGTTGGATGAGCAAAAAATTAGAAAATGGAGAAGGGGATCAAGAGATTTATTGACTCAAATTCTTGAATTATTTTATCGAAATAGAAGAGTTATAATACGAAGAGTTTATTTGAAATTTTAAAGTTCGCACCTTGAACACACGTATACAAGGTGCGACTGCGAAAATTAGCACAAACTAACACAATATAAGCATTATTTCGTCATAATCATTTGCATTCATTTCATTTTTATCTGAATTTTATACTTTCATTCTAAATCACTTTGTTTCATCCTACAACGTTGAAAAAATTCCTCACCTATTCTTTAATAAAATTCACCATAAATTCTCCATCCACCTTACCAACTTCAGCTCGTAACGCGGCAATAACCGCACCACCTACAGGGGCAATTTTCGGTAAGACAAAATGAAATGAATAGATTTTGTGTTCCTTTAATTGTTTTTCGATTCCAGCTTGTAATAAATCGGCTCGGTTCATGACACCGCCTGTTAAGACAATTGGCAAACTGGTATCCGTTCGAACGTTTCCTCTTTTTATCAATGTTGCGATTTGATGCCCGAGCAATTCGGCTTGCTCATTTAAAATTTGTAAGGCAACCCCATCCTTTTGATCAGCAGCGGCCATCACGTGTCGACTTAAGGAAGCAATCGTTTCACGAGCTTTTTCTTCATAAATAAATGGAATCAATGCTGCTGGATTATCTATTTGGAAGTGAGTCAAAATCAGCTTTGTTAATAAAGTCTCGTTGCCTGTTCCATCATAGGCTTGAAAGACAGCACTAACGCCCGCTTTCCCAATCGCATATCCACTTCCTTCATCTCCGACTAAATAGCCCCAGCCACCGACACGATAGCGGTTATTATCGCGATCTACACCGTATGTAATCGAACCAGTTCCTGAAATTTGCACGACTCCAGGTAAACCCATCGTACCTGAATAAAGAGCAATAATCGCATCATTATCAACCTCCACCAGGATACCAGGAATCAATTTTTGTAGAAATTCTTTAATGACTTCTTGCCGATTTGTCCCCTCCATACCAGAAAGTCCGGCAAATAAACTACTGACTTGTTGATAGGCCAGCTCATTTTGCTCCTTTAAGGCGAATAGTAATTGCTTTAGTTCCTCTTTAGCCTGCTCCATCCCAACGCTATTTGGATTTGTCGCACCAACCGTTATTTCAGCTGCCACATGACCTTTTTCACTTACTAGAACACCTGTCGTCTTTGTCCCCCCGCCATCAATACCAATCACATACATAAAATCGCCTCCATCTTTCTTTTCCTCATCATAGCGAATTTCCTATATAGTTGTCTATACCTATTATAACAACCTTGCTCCATTAGTCTAAGATACAATAATATTTTTATTACACCCCGTTTTTTTGTACAAATATACATATATAAACAATCGAAATCCCTTTATGATGAATGTATGCGATTACGTTTTGAAAAGGAGTTGTTTTTATGATAACAACTAAAATTAAAAAAGAAATTATTATGATTGTCGGTGAAAATAACTACGAGGATTCACCCGCTAGTAAGCTCGTTTATTCCTTTGATGCAACTCCACAATTTCAAGCGATGCCAGATGCTGTCGTCTCGCCTAGAAATAAAGAAGAAATTGCTCAAATCGTCAAGCTATGTAATAGCCATCAGATCCCGATCGTCCCCCGTGGTTCTGGGACTAATTTAAGTGCGGGTACGACTCCACTTGAAGGTGGAATCGTACTTTTATTTAAACATCTCGATCAAATTTTAGAAATAGATGAAGAGAACTTAACGATTACCGTTCAACCCGGGGTAAACACGCTCGAAATGAGCCAAGCCGTTGAAGAGATTGGATTATTTTATCCCCCGGACCCGAGTTCGATGAAAATATCACAAATCGGCGGCAATATTAATGAAAATTCAGGCGGGTTACGTGGCTTAAAATACGGGGTGACACGTGATTATGTACTCGGACTTGAAATCGTTTTACCTAATGGCTCAATCATTCGCACTGGTGGAAAGCTCGCCAAGGATGTCGCAGGTTACGATTTAACACGCCTTTTTGTTGGGTCTGAAGGTACGCTCGGAATTATTACGGAAGCGACGTTAAAATTAATACCAAAACCAGAAACGAAAAAGACGGTTCTTGCTCTTTATCAAAGTATGGATGCGGCAGCTCAGTCCGTCTCGAACATTATTGCCAACCGTGTCATTCCAGCAACTCTTGAATTTCTTGACCAGCCAACGCTCAAAGTTGTAGAAGATTTCTCAAAAATTGGGCTGCCTACACATGTGGAAGCTGTTCTTTTAATTGAGCAAGATGGCCCCATTGAATCCGTTCTTAAAGACATCGAAAAAATTGTCACGATTTGTAAAGAACACGGAGCAATTGAAGTCAATATGGCTCAATCAGCTGAAGAAGCTGAAAAGTTAAGCACCGCAAGACGCTCTGCTTTATCAGCACTGGCTCGCCTAAAGCCAACAACCATTTTAGAAGACGCGAC
Organism: Alkalihalobacillus alcalophilus ATCC 27647 = CGMCC 1.3604; assembly: GCF_000292245.2. GTDB lineage: Bacteria > Bacillota > Bacilli > Bacillales > Bacillaceae_D > Alkalihalobacillus > Alkalihalobacillus alcalophilus. Next base: position 12,183 of record NZ_ALPT02000002.1, read on the forward strand.
TGTGCCACGTTCGGAAATTGCCAATATGGTAAGGGCCATTAACGAGATTGCTGCGAAGCACAACGTTGAAATCTGTACATTTGGTCATGCTGGAGATGGCAACCTGCATCCTACCTGTATGACCGATGCGAGGGATACGGAAGAAATTCACCGGGTTGAATTAGCTTTACAAGAAATTTTTGAAAAGGCCGTATCATTAGGCGGCACAATTACGGGTGAGCATGGGGTCGGAGCAATGAAAGCCCCTTATCTTCATTTGAAGCTGGGCGAGGAAGGAATTGCCGCGATGCAGGGCATTAAACAAGCCTTTGATCCGAACAATATTATGAACCCGAGTAAAATTTTTCCAAAGTCGACTCGGAAAAGAATTGTGGTGAATCAACCATGAACATAATTGAAAAAGAAAGAATCCAAAAGCAATTTCAAGAGAAGATGGACTATGATGAATTGTTAAACTGTATGCGCTGTGGTTTTTGTTTGCCCACCTGTCCAACTTATATCGAATCAGGAAAAAACGAGCTTCATTCTCCACGTGGACGAATTGCCATAATGAAAGCAGTCGTCGATGGCGATATCGAACCAGATGAGGAAGTAAAAAAATCCTTGGACATGTGTCTCGGCTGCCGGGCCTGTGAACCCGTTTGCCCTTCAGGCGTCAAGTATGGCCATTTACTTGAAGAAGCTCGCGATATTATTTATCAAAATAAAAAACCATCCTTACCTGTGAAAGGATTACGGGAAGTTGTTTTTAATCAGCTGTTCCCACACCAAAATCGCATGGTTGGTCTAGTTGGTTTATTAGGATTTTATCAACGATCAGGTATTAGTACACTTGCTCGAAAGTCAGGTATGCTAAAAGTTCTTCCCGATTCGATGCAATTAATGGAAAAAGTCATTCCTCTTGCTCCACGGAAAAAAGAAATAAAAAATCGACCAACACATCTTGAGCCACTTGCGGTTAAAAAGAAAAATGTTGCCTTTTTTAGTGGCTGTTTAATGGACACCGTCTTTATGAAAACTAATGAAGCCACCAAAAAGCTACTTCAATATGCTGGCTGTGAAATTGTCATCCCGAAAACTCAAGGTTGTTGTGGAGCCCTTCATGGTCATAGTGGCGAAAAAATGAAAGCGAAAGAAATGGCGAAGAAAAACATTGAAGCGTTCGAAAAAGCCGAAGTGGATTACATTATTACGAATGCTGGTGGCTGTGGGGCCTTTTTAGTCGATTATGACCATTTATTAAAAGACGATCCCGAATGGGTAGAGCGTGCCAAGGGTTTTGCCAATAAAATTAAAGACATCACTTCCATTTTAATCGAGTTAAAATTTGATCAATTACCATTGCAGTTAAATGAGGAAGTTTTGACATACCAAGATTCCTGTCACTTACGAAATGGACAAAAAACATTTATCGAACCGAGGAAGCTGCTTCAATCGATTTCAGGCTCTGATTTTGTTGAAATGAAAAACGCCGATCGTTGCTGCGGTTCAGCCGGTATTTATAACATCGTCGAATCGGAAATGTCGATGCAAATCCTCGATTATAAAATGGAACAAACCAAAAAGACAAAAGCAAAAACCATCGTAACCGCCAACCCAGGCTGCTTATTACAAATGAAACTCGGTATAGAAAAAGAAGGCCTGAGTGAGCAAATGCGTGCCATTCATATCGTTGATTTATTATTAGAAGCATATGAGAATGCTAAGAATAAATAGAAAGATAGTGATATTAAGGGTGAGGAGTACAGATGCTTCTCCCCCCTTATTTTCAAAACACCAATTCATTAGAAAGCACGGGAGGGACTCCGTTTTAGTGGCATTTTAAAGGTTAGTGCTTTCTTTTTTGTCCTATAAACCTTGGTTATACGTCATTTCAACACTCGGCTCCTTCCCTTTTGTCCTATAAACCTTGGTTATGCGTCATTTCAACACTCGGCTCCTTCCCTTTTGTCCTATAAACCTTGGTTATGCGTCATTTCAACACTTGGCTTCTCCCCGTTTGTCCTATAAACCTTGGTTATGCGTCATTTCACCACCCGGCTTCTTCCCTTTTGTCTTATAAATCCCATATCACCTTCCCTTAAACCTCGCCACGCAAGGAAAATGCCAAATAAAACAAAGTCAAGCCGAGTGTTTCTTTTGCATCAATTCCGGTTAATTCGCGAATTTGCTTTAAGCGATAGTGAAGCGTATTTTTGTGAATATGAAGGGCTTCTGCCGTATCGACAATCGATTGATTATGAATCAAATAACTACGTAACGTTCCTTGTAGCTCTGGCTCGCTTTCTAATCTTCCAAGAACTCGCTCAAGAAATTCATCTTTAACAGAATGCTCCATCTCTGCCCCTATAATCTCAAGCAATAACTCTTCAGAATAAATAATGCCCTTCTCGATGGTTGCAGCTTTGATAGCCTTACTTGCCTCATGATAAGCCCGTTTTAACGAGTATGTTGTGACTGATTCACTCACACCAATAGAGAAACGTCGGTTTTCTCCATTTTTCAAAAAAGCTTTTCTCCAACGAATTAATTCAGCTTCTAGCCTTTCATCTCGACAAGTCTCCTCACCCTCTATAGCACGTAACAATAGAAAGCGGCCATCTTGCCACCGAATCAAGACATCTTCACTTCGATGGGGAAATTGATTTTGAAACCATTCATTCATAAAAAACGACACAGCTTGCCCGTCCTCGTCACTTGCCTCCATTAAAATACAGAGGTATGGAAAACCAACCGAAATACCAAGCAATTGACCACGTTTAATAAAAGCTTCATCCACCTCGTTAAGCATTACCCATTCATTAAAAAAAGCTTCAAGTCCACGTGTTTGCCATTCCTTTTGTTCCAAATGATACGTTTCTTTAATCATCAACTCGGTCATTTTTCTTAACAAATCAGCGTATGGTTCGATTTCACTTGGATGTCCGGTTACACCAATTACACCAATAATTTTCCTCTCAAACATTAGTGGTAAATTGATTCCGTATTTGACCCCTTTGAAGCGTTCCCTATTCTGTTCATTAATATAGAGCTTTTTTTTCGATTTTAAGACATGATAAGCACCTTGATGAAAATCACCGACTCGGTTCGATTCAGTTGCCGCAATGATCGTTCCCTTTTCATCAACGACAATCATACTCTCATGCATGACTAATCGAACTTCATCAATGACCTTTTGGGCAAGTTCAGGTAATAACCGCATTCCTTTCACCTCTTTTAAATCCTTACTTTTTTCTTAATTTAGCTACCAAACTACTATATCGCACCCATATCTTCCTTATTCTTTACTATCCGAGACTCACGATGCCACCAAATATAAAAAAAGTGACCCATTGAGGGAGCCCTCGCTGAGTCACCTAATTTCCCGATACACGATACCTACTTAACCTTTGTTCTTCCTTTACTTGGAAAACGCAATGTCTCGACTACATTTCTCGTTTCATTTAAATGCTTAACCGACTTGTCATATTGAGAAGAGGCGACACACATAAATAAAATGTCGATCACTTGGAGTTGAGCAATTCGTGATGACGTTGCACCACTTCGGAAAGTTGGTTCTTTTGTCGCAGATGTATAAAGCTGAATATCAGCCGTTTCACTGACGAGCGATTGCCCATACTTCGTTAAACTTATCGTAGACAGCCCTTTATTCTTAGCGACCTCCAAAAATTGACTAACCTCTCTCGTTTCACCAGAAAAAGAAATTCCAATCGCCACATCTTCATCCGTAGCAGTTGCGACTAATGTCGTTGCCATATGAACATCGGTAAAAGCGTACGTTGTTTTATCAATACGTAAAAACTTCTGCTGAGCATCGTGAGCGATAATTCCAGAAGCTCCGATCCCAAAAAAGTGAATACGTCTTGCCTTATTTAACTTTTCAATCGCTTTTTCTAATTCTTCAATATTTAAAAGTTCGGCTGTTTCACGAATCGTTTGAATGGAATTGCTCGTCATTTTGTCAATAATCGTTATCGCCGATTCATTCGGTTCAATATCTCTGAGTCCGTGCTCTATTTTCTTTTGTAAGTCTCCTGCAATCCGTAACTTCAAATCTGGTAAACCTTTTAAATTTAACGATTTACATAAACGAATTACGGCAGCACTACTTGTGGCACTTCTTTTCCCTAATTCATGTGCTGTCAACGAAATAGACTCCTGTGGATGCTCAATGAGATATTCAGCAATTTTTTTTCTCAGAAGGAGGTAGTTTTGGCAACATTTCCGTTAACATAACAAGGCCGCCCGTCATAAATGACATTTCGTATCAACCCTTTTCCATCAAAATATTCTTAATGTCATTATACTAGATTTCTGATCGCATCACACTGATTAAGGATTGACCTTTTTTTATCATAATTGTTTTTCTATTTGCTCCTCCATAAACATCTTGATCTTCTTCTAAATGAACGCTTTTTTGACTGTTACTGGAGCTTTTCCAACTGGCTCAAGCTCCCCAAACAAAATCGCCGCTGCCGTCGATAATGCCGGGTAACTCAACTCATACGTATTCAAATAGACATCGATTTCATTAGGTAAAGCGTTGATATCATAAGGACTTCTCATCGCCACGACAATGACACTCTTCCCTAAATCAATCAATGTTTGAACAACCTTTACTTGTGCTTCATCAATGGAAGCCGACACTAGACCAATGATCACTTGCTCATATGGAGCCACTGCTTGAACCAATTGCTCTAGTGATATAGGCAATGAAATGACATCAGCATTTGTGGCATATTCTCGGATGGCTAATCCTAACGCTGAATGAGCGTATTGTTTATCTTCTGCTTTTGTTAAAATCGTATTTTGCGGTTCAATCACTAATCGTTTTTGTTCCTTTTGTAAAGGTAATTGTGCCTCACCTTTTTCAAGGGTGACACTTTTTTGGTAAACATTCAGTGCTTTTTCTTCATGTTCTTTAGAACCAACGATTTTGGATACTGATTGCTCACTTGCTAAATCTAGCTGCTCCCAACTCGTATACTTTTTCTTTAATTCTATTATTCGATCATAAGCAGCATCGATTTGAGCTTCCCTTATTTCACCATTGGCAAGCGCTTTTTTGATTTCATCCATCGCTCCTTTTTGTTTTTCCAACCTATGAGAAATCATCACAACATCAATCCCCGCTTTTATCGCCGCAACCGCTCCTTGCTCTGTTCCAACTGTTTTCGCAATTGCATCCATTTCAAGACAATCTGTTGTCACAACCCCATTAAAACCAAGCTTTTCACGAAGCAATCCCGTAATCACATTTTTTGATAACGTCGCAGGTATCTCCTCATTCGGTTCAAGTGCTGGAAAATGGATATGAGCTGACATCACGGTATCCGCACCTGCTTGAATACATTCTTTAAAAGGAAGCAATTCAATTTGCTCTAAACGTTCAAGAGAATGCTCAATTTGCGGCATCCCTAAATGGGAGTCAACATTTGTATCACCATGACCAGGAAAATGTTTTAACGTTGTGACCATTCCTGCTTTTTGCAGCCCTTTCATGGTTTCTTTGCCAAACGCTGCAACCTGCTCCGGTTTTTCACCAAACGAGCGAACACCAATGACCGGATTATCTCGGTTATTGTTAACATCAAGGACCGGTGCTAAATTCCAGTTAATCCCGAGTGCTTTTAACTCTTCACCACATATCACTCCAAGCTCAAAAGCATTTCTTACATCACCTGTTGCAGCTGTCGCCATCGCACCTGGTAAAATCGTCGTCCCTTCTCCAATTCGACGCACGATGCCATTTTCCTGATCGACACAAATTAGAAGTGGGTAAGCCTGATTTGCTTCATAAGCGATTTGCTGCAATTCCGTTGTTAAGGCAAGTACCTCCTCAGGCGTTCCAATATTTCGGGCAAATAATATAATCCCACCAATATGATAATCTGTAATAAACTGCTTCATCTCTTTCGGTACTTTTTTTCCATCAAAACCGACGACAAATAATTGCCCTAACTTTTCTTCTAAACTTAATGACGTCATAATTAAGTAAACACCTTCCTTTTATTTAATCAAAATAAGAACGAATAATATTATGGAATCTTGGCCTCAAACGCAGAATCGGATCCTTTCTGCCATAATGAACTCGATTGGTTAATAAAATGACCCGAAGATCGACCTTAGGATCAAACCAGATGCTCGTACCTGTAAACCCAGTATGACCATATGATTCGACTGAAAATAAATCACCACAAGAAGAAACAATCGGGCTTTTTAAAATCCAGCCAAGTCCACGAAACTCTGTATCAAACGGACTATAATTTTTTCTAGAAATTTGTAAAGAGCGAGCAGATAAAATTGTTTTGCCTTTATAAACTCCATCATTTTCAATCATTTCAGCAAAATGAGTTAAGTCCGACATCGTCGAAAAGAGTCCGGCATGCCCACTAATTCCTCCCATAAACTCCGTATTATCATCATGAACAATCCCTTGCTTATACCCTTGAAGGCCTTCACTATATTCAGTTGCTGCAAACCTTTTTTCATTAAAGCTCGGGTTAAACCCTGTCTCCTTCATTTCTAAAGGTTCGAAGACTTCCTTTTGAACAAAGTCTTCAAACCTCTTACCCGTGACCGCTTCAATGACTTGATATAACGTAATAAACCCTAAATCACTATAGATGACCTGTTCACCAATTGCTGAAACGAGCGACTCTTGATAAATTTGATTGATAATTTGTTCCGTTCCTAATTTTTCTTCGTAATAGCGACGGTGGGCCGGTAATCCAGAAGTATGTGTTAGTAGATGTTTAATCGTTATATCTTCTTTTCCATTTGTTGCAAACTTAGGTAAAATCGTTTTGATACGGTCATCTAAATGAATGTCTCCGTATTCGATCAACTTTAAAATGGATGGTAAGGTCGCCACAACCTTTGTTAAAGAAGCTAAATCAAAGACGGTATTTAAAGCCATTTTTTCTTTTGTAGGAAAAACGCTCCGATATCCTAAAGCCTCTTCATAAAGCACCTTCCCCTGATGAGAGATATGAATCACTGCCCCTGGAATATGCTTGAGGTTAATCTCCTTTCCTATAAATTCTCGAACTCTTTTCTCCAAAATATTCACTCCCTACCAAGCTCACTTAATTTATATGAATCAACCGATTGATGATGAATATTCATCATAATACTCCCAATTGTCTTTCATTGCGGTGACCGATTTATACTTTGCTATGTGCAAAAAAACTGAGCTTAAATCAAATGCTCAGTTTCTTTCACCACAAATCCATTTAAAAGGGCAAAGCTAATTTCCCCATCGAAACTGCCTTTGTAGCACCTGTCGCTGATGGTGTATTATTTGTTTGCTGACGTAAAAACTCATTTCCTAAAATCGCAAAAGCAATCGCTTCTTTAGCATCACTTGAAAACTCAAGAACCTCCATCGATTTGACAGGGCGCTTTAACCCTTTTTGTAAGTGATCCATTATAAAACGATTATGCACCCCACCCCCACCAACAAACACTTCCTTTATATCATATTGTTGATCAAGTTGCTCTTGAATTGTGCTAGTAATCGAATAAACGGTAAAGCTTGTAACCGTTGCGACAATATCCTCAAATTCTAATCTACGGGCCCGGCCTTCTAACCAGATTTTCTCAGCTAGATTACGGTGATAAAATTCCCTACCCGTGCTTTTAGGATAAGGTAATTTAAGAAAAGCGTCTTCGCTAATTAATTTTTGAAGCCACGCCTCGTCAACTTGGCCTTTTTGGGCAAGTTCTCCTGATTCATCAAAATCCTTCGCTCCATTTGTACCAATCCGCACCATCTCATCGATTAAGACATTCCCAGGCCCTGTATCAAATGCCAATACTTCATGCGAAGGCTGCTCCCCTGGTGAATAAGCTGGCAAAACAGTTAAATTTGCCATTCCACCAATATTTAATAACGCTCTTCCGTTTGTTTCACTACGAAACAGAATGTCATCAACAAATGGAACAAGTGGGGCTCCCTGACCTCCAACCGCCATATCACTTGGGCGAAAATCACCAACCGTTAACGCTTTTGTCCGCTCGGCAATAACCGCAAGCTCCCCAATTTGAAGGGTCGCCCCTTCATTAGGAAGATGGTGGATCGTCTGTCCATGTGAGCTCACAAAATCTAAATCCTTTAAATGATAGGGAGTGCCTTCTAAAACATACGCTACACTTTCCGCCATTTTTTCCGCGAGAAGCACATTTAAACGGCAAACCTCATCAACCGAAGACGTTTCTGGGTGACAAATACGAAGAATTCTCTCTTTTAACTCTTCCTCATATTGCAGCGTTTGAAAACCTACTAACTGAACTTCTGTTGAATATCCAGAACCTTTAATTTCAACTAAAGCAGCATCAATTCCATCAACAGATGTACCAGACATAAGTCCAACAGCAAGCACCTTTTCCTTTGTTAATGGTAATGCGATTGGCTTCACCACTCTCACCTCTTTATCGATTGTGTTAATAAAATTCCATTTTTTGTTAGAAAGTTATTTGATTCCCTTTGCGGCTTTTGTTCGCTCGCTTCAGGCTTCATTGCTGGACTTTGATTCCCTTTACGGCTCTTATTCGCTTGCTTTTGGCTTCATTCGCCGCCTTTGATTCCCTTACCGGCTTTTCCACACTCATTTCCGGCTTCATCTCAATTCACCAAAACCATCTCCACCTTATTCCTTCACTCCACCAAGCGTTAAACCTTTAATGAAGTAACGTTGGAAAATGAGGAAGAAAATAATAATTGGAACGGCGGCGACTGTTGCACCTGCCATTAAGAACTTAAAGCTCGTTAAGTTTGCATCTTGTAGTGTCTTTAATCCTGCTGGTAATGTCATCAAATCGACATCGTTAATGACAATGATTGGCCATAGGAAGGAATTCCAAATCATAACAAATGTGAAAATACCTAAAGTCACCATTGCCGGTACTGCTAGTGGCATAACAATTTTAAAGAAAATTTTCAACTCACTTGCTCCGTCAATTGTCGCGGCCTCAATTAATTCATCAGGTACAGATAATAAAAATTGCCGCATTAAGAAAACACCAAAAGCCATCGCTAAGTTTGGTAATATTAATGCCCAGTGGGTATCAAAAAGTTGTAACTCTTGTACGATAATAAAGGTTGGGACTAAAGTTACTTGTTCTGGAATCATCATTGTTGCAATAATCGCCCAAAAGAAAATCCATTTTCCAGGAAATTGTTTTTTAGCAAAAACATAGCCAGCCATCGTATCGATTAGAACAATGATTGCTGTTGTCACTATCGCTATATACATACTATTAAAGAGCCATTTTAAAATAGGGGTCGTTGTAAATAGCCGTGTAAAAGAGCTAAATGTTTTCTCCCTCACTTCTGTCATTAAATCGCTATGAATTTCTGCTTGAGCATAATCACCTGCACGCTCAGCCACTCTTTTCTTTTGCCATTGGGAAATGTATTCGGAAATCCCAACTGGATATAACTTTGGTGGAGCTGATTCCACATAAGACATCGGCGTATCCATCTCTTCATTTTGATAACTAGGTAATTGCAACGCCGTTGAAAAGACCCAATATAAAGGCAAGAGAGAGACGATAGCGACTATCGTTAATACGATTAATGTTATTGGCTTTTTTAATTTATTTAACATCGATTCTCATCCCCCTCACTATTTATCTGTTTTTAATGCTTTAAATTGAGCAATCGCAAAGCCCATCAGAATAATAAATAAAATGACAGATTGGGCCGATGCCAATCCAAAGTTAAAGTCTCGGAATGCCGTTTTATAAATGACATGAACGACGGTCTCTGTTGAATAGCCGGGTCCACCGCCTGTCATCATAATAATTTGAGTGAAAACTTGAAATGAACCAATCGTACTAATAATGACTAAATATAAGGTTGTTGGTTTTAACAAGGGTAACGTAATCCTTACCCACTTTTGAAATGGACTTGCCCCATCAATATCAGCAGCCTCATATAAGGAAGGATTAATATTGTTCATCGCCGCTAAATAAATAATGATTCCAGATCCTGGAGGTATAAGTATCGACATAATCATTAAAGATGGCAATGCAGTCGACGTTTGAGCTAACCAGTTCACCGGCTCAAATCCAAAGAACCCTATTATGTAGTTAAATAAACCAAAACGATAGTTATACATCCAACGCCAAACCATTGCGATAATAACCATTGAAGTAACTGTAGGAAGATAAAAGGCCGCTCTAAAAAAGGTTTGTGATACTCTGCCTAAAGGATGAATTAAGGCAGCAATTACTAAAGCCGTAATTATAAAAGCAGGAACTGTCACAAGTGTATAAATGAGTGTGTTCCATAAAGCTGCTCTAAAAATAGGGCTTTGAAATGCGTCAATATAATGCTTAAACCCGACATAATCAACGGTAAAAACACCACGGTCTTGAAAGGAGATAACAAACGCCCAGACGATTGGTATGAACATAAAAATAATAAAGAAGACTAACTTCGGTAATAGAAAAAAGTAGGCTGACTTGTTATTTCTTATTTTTTCCCACAACGTTTTTTTCGGTATAATAATTTTTTCAGTTGAACTCATATTAGGGTTTGTCTCCATTTTTGCTCCCCCTCTCCAATTCTACTCAATAAAAATTTCAACCAACATACACTTTGCACTCAGCAGTTGAACAACTGAACTTCCCATCCATTGGAACTCACTCTATAATCTCAGCAACCCGTTTCCCACAGGAGCCTCGTATATTCGATAAATTGACAAAATATTAAGTTTTTTATACCAAAAGCTCTTCTCCCTTCAACTGGAAAGAAGAGCTTTTGTTGAACCTAATTAATTACCCATAATTCTTTCTACTTCAGAACGTGCATCTTCTAAAGCTTCTTGCGGTGTTTTCTCACCATTAGCTGCCAATTGAAGCTGACTTTGAATCACTTCATCAATTCTTGCCCATTCTGGATGACGAGGAATCGGAATGACTTGGTCACTTAGTTCCTGTGCCGCAGCCATTCCCGGATTATCTGCAAATGGGTCCATATCTGCTGTAGAGATACGAGCTGGGAATGTACCATAATTTTGGGCCATTACATATTGTTCATCTGTACTAGAGACAAGCTTCAAAAATTCACCGACCATTTTTTTCTTCGCTTCATCTTCTTGATGGAACATTACATAACCACCAACACCACCAAATGTAACCGGCTCACCTAAATCACCAATTGGATATTCGGCGACCATAAAATTCATTTCATATTCTTCACTTTGTAAAGAGCTAATCGCCCATGTTGCCCATGGCTGAACCGCAACTGTCCGTTGATTTAGTGCTGCAAACGCTTGGAATGTTCCTCCAACATCAGCACTTCCCATTTCAACAGGTGCCGCACCGTGTTCAAACTTCAAATCAACCAATTTTTGTAAACCACTTACAGCTTCAGGAGCATCAAATGTATATTCCGTTAAATCATCATTTAATGGGTAGCCACCATCCATAAATAAGAATGGCCAAGCCTCATAATAACCCGGCATAATGTACGTAGAGAAACCATAAACATCGCCGTCTGTTAACGCAATCATTTTCTCAACAAACTCATCATACGTCCAACGCCCATCTACTGGCGGTTCAACCCCTTTTTCTTCAAAAATATCAAGGTTTAAGAGTAAAGTTTGTACGCTAATTGACGTTGGTACTCCGTAAATATTTCCATTATGCTCATAGGCTTCAATGGCATTTGGATAAAAATCTTCCCACTCTTCAGCGGTAAATAAATCATCTGTTTGCTCAATCACACCTTCTTCAATATGATTCAAACTAATTGTACCGCCACTAATATCAATCGGGGCAATGTCTGGCCAAGTTTTTCCTGCAATAGCAACACTCAAACTGTCTCCAAGCTCTGCCCATGGCTGCTGAACAATGTTAATGTCAACACCAGGATACTTTTCTTCAAATTCTGCTGCCTTTTCCTCGATCCAGTGGAATTTATTCTCATCTGCATCATCCCATCTTGGACCATCCCAAACTGTAATCGTTCCTTCCCATTCTTCCCAATTCTCAACATCTGTTGAAGAAGAGTTCCCCCCACAGGCTGTCAGTGCAGTAAGCCCTAAAATAACAGCTCCGGCAATCAATGATTTTTTCATCTTTTTCACTTGAATCCCCCTTACCTGCATAATTAATATGTTTAATCTCAATAGAAGAAATAATCTTCTATTAAGAGTAATACCGCGGTTAGTTTCTTTGGGCCAGTTCAATTGCCTTCCTTACAAATCCATTGCCTTGCTGCAAAAGTGCCAATGCCTCCTCATATCCTACATTCCCTCGGATCATCACAATCGCCACTTTTACATCATTGTTAGCTTTCATTAAAATCGTTCCAGCTTTCTTTTCTGATGCACCAGTTGCATTCATCACAATATTTTTCGCTCGTTCTTTGAGCTTTAAATTGCTTGCATTTAAATCGACCATTAAGTTTTCATACACTTTGCCTAGTTTAATCATCGTGGTTGTCGAGAGCATATTCAAGACCATTTTATGAGCAGTAGCTGCTTTTAACCTTGTAGAACCAGTCAAAACTTCAGGACCAACTGAAACTTCAATTGCATACTCTGCTACTTCGCTAAGTTCTGAATTTGTATTCGCTGTTAAAGCGATTGTTTTCGCCCCTAATGATGTTGCATATTCGATAGCCCCGATCACATATGGAGTACGTCCACTTGCGGCAATCCCAACTACAACATCATCAGGTCCGAAATGAGCCTTTTCTAAATCTCTTTTTCCTTCTTCTGGTCGGTCCTCAATGCCTTCTACAGCTGTTGTAATCGCCTTTTCCCCACCAGCCATTATTCCTTGTACAAGTCCAGGTTCTGTCCGAAATGTTGGCGGGCATTCTGATGCATCAATCACTCCTAATCTTCCACTCGTACCAGCTCCAACATAGAACAAGCGACCACCATTTTTCATAGCTTCATAGATAATATTTGTCGCTTGTTCTATGGCAGGCAAACATTTTCTAACAGCTAAAGCAACCGTTTCGTCTTCCTTATTCATTAAGGTTAAAACTTCTAAAGTTGATAGCTGATCAATATTGAGCGTCTGTTCATTTCTCTTCTCTGTCGTTAATTGCGATAAATCAAGTTCCATATAATCACCAAATTTCTATAGATGTAATGAAATATCATTTTATTTTATATTATTATTTATAAAACTTAATTTCAATACTTTTTTTAGAATTTTTCAAAATTTAATTTTATCCCTTTTAAAACACAGAAAACCAATTAGGATAAGAGTATTTCAAGAAGCGATATGACATAAATTAACAAAGTTCGTTGAATCAAGTAACTCTAGCAAACTTTCGACATAGTACTAAAATGATATTTTGTAAAAGTTAAGACAAACATGAAATATTGTGTTGAATTTTCAGAATTATTTTTCTATAATGGGATTTAATTAGTCGAAAGGAGGTTTATCTCGTTTGATCATGTCTTCATCATCTTAATAATCTAGGAGGAATCCCATGAAAAAGAAAGCGTTATCAAGAATGATGTGTGGTTTTTTAATTATTCTCTTGGCATTCGGACATATTCCCCAAGCTTCCGCAAGTGAACAGACATCTTCTAATGAATCATCTATGTCATTTACTGAAAAAATTATGTCAAAGGATTCTCATAATCTCTTACTTGAATTAGAGCTTCAAGGCAAGCTTGCTTTAGCCGATAATTATGAAGTGTTTTATGTAAAAGATGGACAAACGATTAAAACTTCCTTAGCAGAGGTACGAGTTGGTGCCGAAAACATTAAAGTCTATTTAAACGATGAAGATCAAATTGAAACGATCCATATATATGGAGAAACACCTATCAAAAACATTCGGGTCGGCATACATACAACGAACTTTGCTTCATTAGACCACGACTCCTTTATTGCCAAATCAGCAGCTGGTTTGTTAGTTGAAGACAAAATAGCAAATGAAAGCTTTGAGATCCCAGCTAATCAAAATATCACCATTACACGTAATGGTGCCGAACTTTCAGTCGTCAATTCTGAAGGGACAATTTATTCCGGAGAAAATCGAATTTATGTATATTCTCTTGATGAAGCCGATAAAATTGACGTCACTTCTCATACGAGAGCATCTGGATATGAACCTAGTTACCGAGGTTTTTTTGAGGTTACTCCTTCTCAAACAGATGGAAAAGTTAGAGTTTTAAATGAAGTTTATATGGAACATTATTTATATCAAGTCGTTCCGAGTGAAATGCCCGCTAGTTTTGGTGAAGAAGCTTTAAAAGCTCAAGCGGTTGCCGCAAGAACATATGCCTTAACGAACTTTTTTAGAGCTGATTTTTTAGCCCATGGTTACCAAGTCGTAGATAGTGTCATGAGTCAAGTTTATAATAATATTCCAGAAAATGCGACGACATCAGCAGCCGTTAATGCAACTGAAGGGCTTGTCATGATGAATAATGAGGAATTAATTGATGCTCTTTTTTATTCTACTTCTAGTGGTTACAGTCAAACCAAACATGAAACATGGTCTGAAGCTGATGGGACATACCCAAGTGCTGAGGTCCCTTACCTTATGGCTTCAAGTCATATTTATGATGAAGCAACCGAAGAAATTCTTGAATTTGATACAAGCGACGAAGAAGTAATGGACGAGTTTTTTCGAGATTTATCCTTACGTGGTTATGGAGATGATTCTTTATTCCACCGTTGGAAAGTTGAACTAACGGCACAAGAACTAACAAACACTTTAAATAAACACTTAACAACGAGACAAGTAGCTGACCCCAATTTTGTCTTGACTCTAAATGGTGATGGCCATTTCGTCTCTTTACCTATTCCAGCCGAGGGGATTGGTGAGCTTGTTGACTTAACAATTGCCAAACGCGGTGAAGGAGGAGCCGTTACAGAACTTATTGTTGAAGGGACAACTGGAACCTATAAGATTATTAAAGAATTAAATATCCGTTTTTCTATCGGCCTATTAGGTGCTGATATAGGAGGTAGTGATGCCGTTCTTCACCAAGCGACTGGCGGAAGTGAAGATTATCATGCAACACGGACAAACTTTACTTTCTTACCCTCCTCCTCTTTTACGTTGCAAATAGATTTTGACGAGGAAAATGAAGAAACCTTAAGCAATATTACTTTCTTTGGTGGTGGTTTTGGCCACGGTGTTGGGATGAGTCAATATGGTGCTGGTGACCTCGGCCAAAATTTAGGGTGGAGCTATGATGACATTCTTAAACTCTACTATCAAGAGATTGAATTTTTTGATATTTATCAAATTCCGAACGTAAAACCTCCTGTTGATCCACCTGTAGAAACGACTTTTAACGAAAAAATTATGTCAAAAACACAGTCTTCGATTGAGCTAGAGTTACAAGGAAATTTACCTGTAGCTTCTAATGTTGACATTATTAGAACGATTGACGATGTATCACAACCCGCTTCTTACAATGATGTACGTGTTGGTGCAGATAATGTGACCGTTCATCTAAATGAATTAGGTGAAATCGAAGCCATCGAAATTACGGGTACAACCCCAGTAGAATTTATGCGTGTTGGAATTATGAATGATAACTTTGCTTCTATTGACCATGATTTCTTTGCTGTTAAATCCATGGGCGGTTTAACCATTGAAGATAAAATAGCAGAAGAAATCATTTCAATTGATGCCGATACAGAAGTTGTGATTGCCATTGAGAATGAAGTAACAACGGTAAGTGTAGGCAGTGATGTCATTTACTCTTCTAATAATCGTCTTTATGTAAATCCTAATGAAGAAAAGATTTCTGTCACTTCTTTTACACGTGCACAAGGAGTACCGTCTTATCGAGGCTTATTCGAAATCACTTCCTCTCCAATTGCCGGAAAGCTTCGCGTCATTAATGAAGTCGATTTTGAAGAATATCTTTATCAAGTGTTACCAAGTGAGATGCCTGAATTCTTTGGTTTAAACGCCTTAAAAGCTCAAGCGGTTGCGGCAAGAACATATGCATTACGAGGATTCTATAGTACCGGTTTCACTTCGAATGGTTATTTTGTTGTAGATAGTGTTTTAAGCCAGGTTTACAACAATGTAGATGAAAATGAAACCTCAACTCAAGCCGTTAACGAAACAAAAGGTATTGTCATGGTTGATGAAGATGGGAATTTAGTAGATGCCCGTTATTATTCTACATCGAGTGGTTTTGGTGCTTCTAAACACCAAGTTTGGTCAGAAGCAAATGGCGACTTCCCTAGTTCCGTCACACCTTATCTCATTTCTCAAAGTCATACATTTGATCCCGATAACCCAGGACAAATGCTTGATATTGATACATCTGATGAAGAAGTGTTAAATGCGTTTTATAAAGATTTATCCTATGAGAGTTATGATGGTGAATCATGGTATTTCCGCTGGATGTTCGCTTTATCTCATGAAGAACTAGCGAATACGATTAATGCAAATATTCACGAAAGATATGCTGCTCAAAGTGACTTTGTCTTAACAGCAGACGAGAACGGAAACTTTGTTTCGAAACCAATCCCTGCTGAAGGCATCGGTGAATTTGTTGATATGCATGTGTCTGAACGCGGTGATGGTGGGATTGCAATGTCACTCATAATCGAAGGAACAACTGGTACCTATCAAATTTTAAAGGAGTATAATATTCGTTTTCTTATTCGACCACGTGCAGTTGACACTGGTGGAGATGATGTTATCCTTCACCGGGCGAAACAAGGAGAAACCGAATATGGAATGGAACTTTCTAACTTTTCAATCATTCCATCTGCGTTCTTTAGCTTAGATTTAGAAGATGGACAAGTTGTCTTTTATGGCGGCGGTTACGGTCATGGAGTTGGAATGAGCCAATTTGGCGCTTATCAACTCGGAGAAATGAACGGTTGGGAATACTCACGTATCTTAACTTCCTACTACCCTAATATGACACTCATTAATTGGGCTGATCGGACTGAAGTCGAAGTGCCAGGCGAACCGGGTGAACCGGGCGAACCAGGACAACCAGGTGAACCGGGTGAACCAGGACAACCGGGTGAACCGGGCGAACCAGGACAACCGGGACAACCAGGTGAACCGGGTGAACCAGGCGAACCAGGTGAACCAGGTGAACCGGGTGAACCAGGACAACCGGGTGAACCGGGCGAACCAGGACAACCGGGTGAACCGGGACAACCGGGACAACCGGGACAACCGGGACAACCGGGACAACCAGGACAACCGGGACAACCAGGACAACCAGGACAACCGGGACAACCGGGACAACCGGGACAACCAGGACAACCGGGACAACCGGGACAACCGGGACAACCGGGACAACCAGGACAACCAGGACAACCAGGACAACCAGGACAACCAGGACAACCAGGACAACCGAGCGAACAACCAAGTGGTGGTAACAAAGATGACAAAAGCCAAAAATTACCTGATACGGCTACATCCTATTATAATTGGCTGCTGATAGGCTCCCTTCTTTTACTCACAGCAGCAGGATTTTTCCTAATTAACAAACGAAAAACAAAAACAAACAATAGTTAAAAAAGCTGAATTGGAAATGAAAAGAGGCTGAGACAAAACCACTAAAAAAAGAGTTAGATGACTAGAAATGACGGTCATCTAACTTTGTTAATGGAAATTACTTATTTTATATTACAAAAGGAATGAGAAGATTTACCCTCTATCTTAGTGGACGAAAACATGCGGAGACTCCCGTGGGATCTAGTGGCAGAGCCGAAATCCACTAGTGAAACTAGTTAGTTCGGCACCACCCACAGGACGCGGAGCATGATTTTCGGGAACGGTGAGTAGAACGCTTTTCAAATCAGTACAGAGTTTTGTCCCAGTCAGATAGACAAACGGCCTGTCAGGAGCAATTCTTCACAGGCCGTTTTATATAGTAGATATTCAGGTTTCAACATGCATTGAACTTTTTCTAACCTTCTTAAGCTCATCCAACACATTTGATACTCCTAGCCTTAAGAAATAACGTTATTCTTAATTTGCTTTATACTCTTTCATCGCCTCACTAGTGAAGTCACCTGACACAGCATTTTGTTTTTTAGCTTTCATCGTTAAAGAAATAATTAACAATGAAACAAGTACTAAAACCCCTCCAACTGTAGCATTCATCTCTACTGTCGCACGTTCAATCACAACTCCACCGATCATCGAACCAAAAGCAATTCCAAAATGCAAGGCAGAATTGTTTAAACTTTGTTGGATATCCGATGTTTCTGGGGCAGATGCAATCAGATAACTTTGTATCGCTGGTGTTATTGCCCAACTTAGCATACTCCAAGCCATCATGACTAGTAAAAATAATGGAAGAACACTTGTCGTGTATGGAATTGTAAAAAGTGATAGTGCAAATACAATAATGATTCCAATAATGGTTTTTTGAGGGCCGAAACGATCAGATAACATTCCTCCTACTCCCCCACCAATAATCGCAGCAATTCCAAAAATAAGATACATCAAGCTAATCCAGGTTCCATCAAGTCCCATTGTCATTTGTAAAAAAGGTGTTAAGTAAGCATACAGTGTTAGATGCCCAGCTAGAAATAAAAATGAAGTTAACTGAATCAATAACAGTTTGCCATTTTTTAAGGTCTTCAACTGTTCTTTTAATGAAATACTTGGTTTCGGATTCATCCGCTCCATAAAAAAGTAAATACCAATAAAAGATATTGCTGTTAAAATCGTAATCATCAGAAAAGGTGCACGCCACCCAAAAGCATTACCTAGCATTAGCCCTATTGGTACACCAAGCACTAATGAAGCACTTATTCCCATAAACACAATCCCAATCGCACGTGCCCTGTACTGTTTTAAAACAATATTGGATGCAATCGTTACACATAAAGCAATTAGCAACGAACCACTCATCGCTGAAATAATCCGAGCAATCATCAGCATAAAATAACCCGTACTAAAAATAGCTAATAAATTTGCTAAAAAGAATATCAATAAAGAAATTAACGTTAACTTCTTTCGTTCAACTTTTGCTGTAGCCGTTAATAAAATCGGTCCAAAAATAGCAAATACTAAAGAAAATATGGAGATCAGCATCCCAACTTTCCCTAAAGAAACCTCCAAATCAACAGCGACTAAATCAAGGATTCCTCCAAGAATCAATTCAACTAATCCAACCACAAACGAAACAATCGTTAATAAATATACTCGTTTATCCATTTAAACACCTCTTTTTAAGTTACCACTAGAAGGGTAACATATATTTTATAGGTAAACAAGTAGAAATTCACAAGGGTATAGTCTATGCTATGAGTAAAGTTATCCATAAAAGGAGGATTAAGATGCTACAGCAATTTGGTTTTACCCAATATGAAAGTCAAGTTTATTCGTCTCTTATTACTATTAATCAAGCACTCGATCCGACTGCCATCGTTAAACGCTCCGGGGTTCCCCGTTCAAAAGTATATGAAGTTCTCCATCGATTATCTGAAAAAGGCATTATATTAGAGACCACCGTTGAAAAAAAACGTCTCTACATAGCTTTGCCACTAGATGCATTAATCGAAAAATTAAAATCGGATTTTGAATTAAATATTGAAGAACTTCAAAAAATCAATGTGGAAGAAATGGAAGCCGATGATCGAGTGTGGAGTTTAAAAGAAAATCATTCGATACAATCATTAATGAAGGAATTATCGGAAGCAGCTAAACAGACGATTTTTATTTCTGCATGGGCGGACGATTTAAATACATACTTACCAGTGTTAGAAAGAAGATATGAAGAAGGCTTAGATGTCATTATTCATGTGATCGGAGAAGTTGAAACGAGTATACCAACTGTCTCCACCCTTATCCCTGACCAAAGTCATAGCACACTCGAACGCAGTCGAATTATTATTGTTGACGACCAAGAAATGATGTTTGCTGGTATTGAAGATTCAAATTGGCAAGCGATTCGAACTCAATCGCCTCCACTAGTGAAATTCTTTACTGAATTCTTCTACCATGATGTTGCGTTAACTAAAATCACCCAACGCTATAAAGAAACCGTCATGGCTGATGAAGAAATTAAAGAAGTGTTAATGAAGCTCAGATACTAACTCGTTCAAGCAAAAAAGTCTCCGTAAAATCATGTTAGATTTTACGGAGACTTTTTTGAAACTATCGGAGAGTAACAATTTTTTCGCTCCCTCCTCCAACTGTAACATCGTATTTTATTTATTTTTTAAATATGCCAAATGGCTTTCCATTTGGTAAAACGACTTTTCCAAAGTGGGTATTTAACACGATTGCAGCTGCACCATAAAAAGATAAAAGAGCGATCGCTAATTCTGAGATAGCCGCTAACATTGACGTAAATTCATACATAATACCGAAAGTACTTAATGACAAACCGATAAATAAGAAATCAATACAAACAAAAATATAGAATAAGACCTTATTTGTTTCTAACGCTCCGACTGTCATAAATAAACTAAAAATTAAATATCCAATAAAAGCAACACCTAGTTGTCTTGAGTCGGCATATGCTAATAATGTTTCTCCAAAAACGCCCATTTGGATTAACCATGTCGTCCCTACTCCAAACCAAAATAAACCAAAAGCTCCAAAAGCAGTCGTTCCAAAAATATTATTATGCTTTGCGTCAAGCATCGCCGCAATTAATTGTGCAATTCCTCCTAAGAAAAACGCCCACGGCAGGATAAGTGACAAGCCATCCGTTAACCCTAATTTTTGTGATGAGGCAACCAACGTTACCATAGCTAGTCCAAACAAACCTAAAGCAGACGGATCGGCCGTTGTAATTTTAACCTCTGTATGATTCTGAGATCCCATTTTTTTAACCCCTTTATAATAAATATATAATTTCTTACCTATATAAACATTGATACGGTTAATCACATCTAAAAATAACCTTTTTTATCATACATGAAGTTTGTTGCTTTGTGTCGAATAAATTGCCCTTTTCATTAAGTCTTTTTAATGGAAATGTTTTGTCATAACAGAATAATTAGAATCTAAACGCTCTCAAAAATAAGTAAAGCGATTTCATGAACATTGAATGAAAATGATTGATTATGAATGATTTTGACTGTATTATAAAATTATAAAGGCAGAAGAGGTGAATACTCATGTTGACATTAGAGAGAAAAGAACGAATTCTTGCCCTTCTTAAAAGACATGAAGTTGTTAAAATTCAAGAGATCATCGCTGATACGGGAGCTTCTGAATCAACGATACGCCGTGATTTAACCGAACTTGAACAAGAGAAGAAACTTAAACGGATACATGGTGGTGCAACATTACCTTCAAACAAAAGAGATGAACCGACAATGGCTCAAAAATCACTCAAAAACCGTCACGAAAAGGTTGAAATCGCCAAAAAAGCAGCCACTTTTGTTCAAGACGGAGATTGTATTTTTTTAGATGCCGGGAGTACAACCTTTGAGATGATTCCTTTTTTAAAAGGCAAAAACATTGAAGTCGTCACAAATGGGCTAACAAATATAACAGCCTTGCTTGATGCTGATATTCATACTCATGTACTCGGTGGTTATGTCAAAAAAGGGACTCATGCATTTGTTGGTCGAAGTGCAATTGAAACGATGGAGATGTTCCGTTTTGACCATGTATTTTTAGGAACTAATGGCATTACAGCAGCTGATGGTTGTACAACCCCCGATCCTGAGGAAGCTTTTATTAAATCACATGCGATTAAGTGCGGTCGCCAAGCTTTTGTGCTAGCTGATCATACAAAATTTGGAGATGTTACTTTTTCAAAGATTACCGATTTAAATAAAGTTATCCTTATTACAAGCCAATACATGCAAGAGCAAAACTTTCTACTTCACGACCAAATAACAGCTTTGACCAAACTAGAGGTGGTAAACATATGATTTATACAGTAACACTCAATCCTGCACTCGATTATTTCGTTTCCGTTGAGTCATTTAAAACAAGCGAAGTGAATCGTTCTAAGGCTGACCATAAAGCCCCAGGTGGAAAAGGAATTAATGTCTCACGTGTTTTAAAACATATGGGTCAGCCAAGCGTAGCCCTTGGTTTTATTGGTGGCTTTACAGGTGAATATATTAAATCCACCGTCCAGCAAGAAGAGATTCAAACCGACTTTATTCAAGTCGAAGGGGACACTCGAATAAACGTCAAAATAAAAAGTGACGTTGAATCTGAACTAAATGGTGTCTCACCCAATATCTCTTCCGATAACGTTAGAGATTTAGAGAAAAAATTTGAAAAAATGGTTCATGGGGACACCGTGATCCTTTCAGGAAGTGTTCCAAATTCACTCCCTCCTACTGTCTATCAACATTGGACAAGTTTGTTGAAAAAGCGAGGGGTTGAAGTATTTATAGATACGAGTGGACAACCATTAGTAGAAGCGATTCAGGCAAAACCGACTTTTATTAAACCAAATCACCACGAACTATCAGAACTTGTTGGTGACTCTATTCAAACCTTTGAGCATGCCGTACCTCATGTTCAATCATTAATTGATTCAGGTATTGATTACGTCCTATTGACTTTTGCTGGGGACGGAGCATTATTGGCGACAAAAGAACAAATTCTAACCGCTAATACCCCTAATGGCATCGTCAAAAATTCAATTGGTGCTGGTGATTCAACGGTTGCAGGTTTTGTAAGTGCCCAGAAAGAAGGAATGGAACTTGCGGATGCCTTTCGATTTGCGATTGCAACAGGGAGTGCGACTGCCTTCTCAACTGGCTTAGCTACACGCTCAAAAGTCGAGTCTTTGCTAGCTGACATTCAAATTACAGCTTATAAACAATAAATAGCTAAAACGAAAGGGGAAAAAGAAATGAAAATCTCTGATCTATTAAAAAAAGACACTATGATTCTTAACCTTTCCTCCTCCTCAAAAGAAGAAGTTCTAGATGAATTAATCGTCAAACTTGATGAGGCCGGAAGATTAAACGATCGAACAAAATATAAAGAAGCGATTCTTACTCGTGAACAACAAAGTACAACAGGTTTAGGTGAAGGCATCGCAATCCCTCACGCCAAAACCGCTGCGGTCAAAACTCCAGCTATTGCGTTTGGTCGCTCAACATCTGGTATTGATTTTGAAGCACTTGATGGACAACCAAGCCATTTATTCTTTATGATTGCGGCATCAGAAGGAGCTAATAATGAACATTTAGCTACTCTATCAAAATTATCTACTTTTTTAATGGATGAAAACTTCCGTAAAAACTTACTAGAGGCTGAATCATTAGAAGATATTATCGCAACAATTGATAATAAAGAGGCTGAAGAGGAAAAAATTGAACATGAGGAAGAAAATGCAAGCGTTTCCGAAGATTCTGAAAAGTTTTTATTAGGTGTAACAGGCTGTCCTACTGGAATTGCTCACACTTATATGGCCGCCGATGCCCTAAAAAAAGAAGCACAGGAACGCGGTTATAAAATTAAAGTTGAAACAAATGGCTCTGGTGGAGTAAAAGGGAAACTGACCGCAGAAGACATCGAACGAGCAGACGGAATTATTGTTGCCGCTGATACAAAAGTCGATATGGATCGCTTTGACGGCAAACGTATTGTCATCGCTCCTGTTGCTGATGGTGTTCGTAAACCAGGTCTCCTCATTGACCGTGCCCTTTCTGGCGAAGAGCCAGCTTATCGTGGAAGTGGTAATCAATCAGATAATGCTGATACCAATGCGAATAAAAACTCTGTTGGAGCAAGTATTTATAAACATCTCATGAACGGTGTTTCCAACATGTTACCATTTGTTATCGGTGGTGGTATTTTAATTGCTTTAAGTTTTGTCTTTGAAACTGTCTTTGGTAAGGATAATTTCATTCGTGAACTTCTTATGACCATTGGTAGTGAGAATGCCTTTGCCCTCTTTATTCCAGTTCTTGCTGCCTTTATTGCGATGAGTATCGCTGACCGTCCAGGATTTGCTCCAGGTTTAATTGCTGGTTATATGGCATTCAATAATGACGCAGGATTTTTAGGTGGATTAATTGCTGGTTTCTTAGCTGGTTATATCGCTTTACTCGTGCGCAGATTATTATCACAAATGCCGCAAGCATTAGAAGGACTTAGAACGATTCTGTTTACACCAATACTCAATATTTTAATCACGGGTAGCATCATGTTTTTCTTAGTTGCCCCCCTTGCCTCTATCAATTTAGGCTTACAAAACTGGCTTGGTAATTTAGGAACAGGAAACATGGTCATTTTAGGAATTGTCCTTGGAGCAATGATGGCAATTGACATGGGAGGTCCGATTAACAAAGCAGCTTATACTTTTGGGATTGCGATGTTAGACGCTGGAAACCTTGGTCCACAAGCTGCGGTAATGGCTGCTGGAATGGTTCCACCACTAGGTATAGCGATTGCGACAACCTTTTGGAAACATAAATTTACAAAACAACAACGCGAGTCTGGTCGTACAAACTACATTCTCGGTGCATCCTTTATTACAGAAGGGGCAATTCCATTTGCTGCTGCCGATCCAGTCCGTGTCATTTCAGCTAGTGTAATTGGTGCTGCGGTTGCCGGTGGGTTAACAGGCCTATTCCAAATTGCCTTACCTGCCCCACACGGAGGAATCTTTACGATGTTCCTCGTGAACGGCTCCTCTTTCTCCTATATCGGACTATATGCCTTAGCCATTCTTATTGGTTCTGTTATCACCGGAGTCATTTATGGCATTATAAAAAAACCAATTTCATAAATCGATCGAAGTTAACTAGAAAAAAGGTAGATGTGCGTTATTTTACTCGTGCATCTACCTTTTTTTTCGATCCCTAATTTTGTCTTGTGGCTGGTTTCATTACTTATTATCGTTTTTTTGCACCCTAATTTCGCCATCACACTGATTTCATTACCTATCACAGCTTTTTCGCACTCTAATTTTGATATCCCCCAACTTTCATTACCTATCACAGCTTTTTCGCACTCTAATTTTGATATCCCCCAACTTTCATTACCTATCACAGCTTTTTCGCACACTAATCTCAACATCCCCCAACTTTCATTACCTATCACAACTTTTTCGCACTCTAATCTCCTCATTCCCGAACTTTCATTACCAATCCCGCTCTTAGACTTCCGACTCTCCTGCTCCCTTTATTCTTCTAGCTAAATTAACCATTTGAATCTACTCGCTTTAGTGTTACAATTTTAATCGCGTGTGTGTAAAGAGGGTCTTTACATGCCGAAAAATTAATATTGATGTAGGTGAAGTTAAAATGGTTTGGGAAACACTTAATATTATTGGAACAATTGCCTTTGCCATTAGTGGTGCAATCGTCGCCATTGAAGAAAAATATGATATTCTCGGTGTTTTAGTTTTAGGTTTTGTTACAGCTTTTGGTGGAGGTGCCATTCGAAATTTGTTAATAGGAGCTCCCGTTTCCCTCCTTTGGGATCAGGCACTACTATTTAGTTTAGCCCTTGTCACCATTATTATTGTGTTCTTATTAAAAGACGTATGGATCAATTATTTAAAACGGGTGATTATTTTTGATGCCATGGGCCTAGCAGCGTTTGCAATACAAGGAGCCATGCTTGCAAATGAAAATGGCTTACCATTAGTGGCAGTTGCAACGGCAGCGGTTTTAACCGGCTCAGGTGGAGGAATGGTCCGAGATGTATTAGCTGGAAGAAAACCAGTTATTTTCAGAGACGAAATTTATGCATTATGGGCGATGCTCGCTGGATTAGTTATCGGTTTAGGGCTCATAACGGCACCATTTATGTTCTACACTCTCTTTGTTATTATCGTCGTCTTGAGAATGTTATCGGTACGATTTAACTGGACATTACCTAAATACAGTGATGTTCAGAAAATTTATAAATAGAAGCGAGTATAACCCTTAGAGTCGTATGATGCGGTTCTGGGGGTTATTTTTTGGTTAGAGCAGAGTATTTTCCAACGCTCTCTAACTAGTGAGAATAATTATTCCTTTTTTACATAAATGCATTTGCTGTTAAATCATTTAATTTGCTATACTTTTGAAGATGAAAAAGGAAAAATAGGTGATGAAATTGTTTGAATTATTGCTCTTAATGTTGGAGAGACTTGGTTTGATTGTTATGCTCGCCTTTATTGCCACTAGGCTACGCTTTTTTAAAGATATGATTTATTCGTCTCAGCTTACAGGGAAGCAGCAAATAACAGCTATTCTATTTTTTAGCCTTTTCGGGATTATCGGCACGTATTCAGGGGTCACTTTCCGTTCTGAATCATTAGAATTAAACCGCTTCCTCATTAGCTTATCTGATGATGAGGCGATCGCTAATTTCCGTGTCATCGGGGTCACTTTAGCTGGGTTATTCGGTGGTTACAAAGTGGGAATTGGAGCTGGACTCATTGCCGGTGGACACCGGATGTTACTCGGTGGGTTTACTGGGTTCGCCTGCGGTGTAGCAACAATACTAGCTGGAGCTTTATCTGCTTATTATTCAAAAAAGAATCCAAAAGTACTCTCCCAGCCGAAAATAATCTTTTTTCTTGGTGCATTTGCCGAAACCGTGCAGATGATTTTGATTGTTTTATTAGCTCGCCCGACATCACAGGCACTCGATTTAGTCCAAACCATTGGAATACCGATGATTGTCGCCAATGGATTAGGATGTATGCTCTTTCTTTTAATCATCCGAAACGTACAAAAAGCCGAACATAAAATGGGAGCGTTACAAGCACAAAAAAGCTTACGAATCGCTGAACAAACTTTAACCTTTTTAAAACGAGGATTAAATACTGAATCAGCCTCAGAAGTTTGTAACATTCTTTACAAGGAATTAAATGTCGCCGGGGTAGCGATGACTAACCAAAAATCGATTCTTGCCCACATTGGTTTAGCAAATGATCATCATATTGCCAACATCCCGATTCAAACACAAATTACTTGGGAAGCGATAAAACGAAAAGAAATGGTGATTGCTAACGACAAAAGTATTCATTGTAATCAACCAGATTGTCCTTTAGGAGCAGCTGTAATCGCCCCTTTAACTATCCGGAATGAGGTTGTTGGTACCTTAAAATTTTATTTTCACTCCGAAAAAGAAATTACGCCACTTGAGACGGAAATGTTAGCTGGCTTAACGAATTTGTTAAGCAGTCAGTTAGAACTAGCAGAAGCGGATCGCTCTTATCAATTAGCAAAAGAAGCGGAAATTAATGCCCTCCAGGCTCAAATAAGTCCACATTTTCTTTTTAATACACTAAACACGATTATTTCATTAATACGGATGGATCCGGATAAAGCACGAAAAATGCTTCATAATTTATCTCAGTTTTTACGGCAAAATGTGTCATCAACTACAACGAGCCTACATTCCGTCGAGGATGAACTAAAACATATTCAATCTTATTTATCAATTGAAGAAACTAGGTTTGAAGAACGATTTTTCATTTCTTATCACATTGATAAACATTGTTTACATACAGCCATTCCTCCTCTCACACTTCAGCCGATCGTAGAAAACGCCGTGAAGCATGGTTTTAAAGATAAAGAGGGCCATTGTCATTTAACGATATCGATCAAGGAGCAAAATGCGACCGTTCTGCTTTCTGTCACAGATAACGGACAAGGTTTTGACACGGAAGAAATGGATTGGCTCGGAAAAAAGATGGCTCCTTCTACTTCTGGGACTGGAATTGGTCTTTATAATATTAACAAACGTTTACAAATGAAATTCGGGTCCGAATCAGCTTTACGAATTAAATCAAAAATAAATGAAGGAACAACTATTTATTTTACAATCCCCAAAATGAGTAAAAAGGAGACAAACGATGAACCAACGACCGATTCGAACACTGATCGTCGATGATGAAAAGTATAGCCGTGAAGAACTGATCTTTTTATTACAAGCTTATTCAGAAATTGAAATCATCGGCCAAGCTACGACAGGTCACGAAGCTGTTGCCAAAATCATAGAATTACAGCCTGAACTTCTCTTTCTTGATATCGAGATGCCTGGCATGACTGGTACAGAGGTTGCTTCTGTCTTAAAAGAAATGCAAAGTCCTCCTTATGTGATTTTTGCGACTGCCTATCCCCAATTTGCGGTTGAAGCCTTTCAAGTTCAGGCAAAAGGATATTTATTAAAACCGATCGATGAATCACAACTCACTGAAACGATTGAACATATCAAAACGTTAAAATTAAGCACGACTGGACAGCAAGAAACAACAGAGATTAGTCAAGGCAAATTAGCCGTGGAAACGGAAGGCTCCATTATTTTTCTCGCACCAGAACAAATTCAGTTTGTTTATCGTGATGATAAAAATACCAAAGTCGTAACAAGCGATCATTCCTATGAAACGAAAATGACTTTAAAGGAATTAGAAGCACGGTTAACCCCTTTTTCCTTTTTCCGCGTCCATAAAAGTTATCTTGTCAACACTTCTTATATAACGGGAATGAACCCATGGTTTAATGGTGCTTATCAACTTCATTTAAGCGGCTCAACAGAACAAATCCCTGTCAGCCGAAATTATGTAAAACCGTTAAGAGCGAAAATTGAATTATAAATACTAAACCTAAAATAGCTCGATTTTGACTTTTTATTGTAGTCATAATTCGAGCTATTTTTTGTTCCTTAACTCGACAAGTGCCAATGTACTTGTCGAACTAAATTGCTCCAGCATTCATTTGGATCTCTATGGTTCCCTTTGCGGCTCTGATTCGATTGCTTTTGGAATCATTCGGGCACTATGATTCCCTTTGCACCCCTGATTCCAGCACTTTTGACTTTGACTTCATTAATACCCTATGATTCCCTTTACAGCTCTTACTCATATGCTTTTGGAATCAGAACCCTCCTATGATTCCTTTTCTAACTCTTTTTCAACAGCTTCGGGCTGTATTGGGGCTCTTTTTCGACAATCACAGGCACTTGTCGAGTTAATTGCCGAACTTTAATTGTGCATCTTAATTTAAGATATTGACATCTTAATCTCATTATTTTGCATCTTGTCACGAAAACGCTCACAAATGTGAAGGTTTTATGTACACTTGGTCTATGAAAACGCATACGAAAGATTAGGAGGAACAAATATGATTACTTTTTTAGTGAGTATTGCACTTTTAATTATAGGTTATTTTACTTACGGAAAAATTGTAGAGAAGATTTTTCAACCAAAGCAAGAGCGTGTGACACCTGCTTATACTAAAGGTGATGGTGTTGACTACTTACCGATGCATAAAAACAAAAATTTACTAATCCAATTAATTAGTATCGCTGGTGTTGGACCAATCTTCGGACCGATTATGGGAGCATTATACGGGCCGGTTGCCTTCATTTGGATTGTACTAGGCTGTATTTTCGCTGGGGCGGTTCACGATTACTTAACAGGTATGATTTCAATTCGTAATGGTGGAGCTCACTTACCTGAGCTTGCGGGTCGTTTCTTAGGAAAAGCTATGAAGCATGTCGTAAACGCCTTTTCCATTTTATTACTACTATTAGTAGGTACAGTATTCGTTGCATCACCAGCTGGCCTATTATACGACTTAACGAATGGTGTTATCCCTGTCATTGTATTCGTCGTACTTATCTTCATTTATTTCTTATTAGCAACAATTTTACCGATTAACAAAATTATCGGTACGATTTACCCTTATTTAGGAGCTATCTTATTAGTAAGTACAGTTGGTGTTGGTGGTGCTCTTGTTGTAACAGGTGCTCCAATTCCCGAGTTATCATTTACCAATACACATCCAGCGGGAGCTGCTATCTTCCCACTATTATTCTTAACGATTTCTTGTGGTGCCTTATCTGGTTTCCACGCGACACAATCACCAATCATTTCGCGTACAACCCAAAATGAACGTCAAGGTCGTCGTATCTTCTTTGGAGCAATGATCGCTGAAGGGATTATCGCCATGATTTGGGCAGCAGCAGCCATGAGTCTTTTTGATGGACCGGTTACGTTAAGTGAGTTGATTAACACAATTGGTACAGGTGGTATCGTAAATGAAGTATCGACTATGCTACTTGGTTCTATTTTTGGTACAATTGCCGTAATTGGTATCATCTTATTACCGATTACATCTGGTGATACAGCATTCCGTAGTGCACGTATGATTATTGCCGATTATATTAAAGTACCTCAAAAGAAAATCATGAATCGTATGTTAATTGCTGCACCATTATTTATTACGTCAATCATTTTAACAACTGTTGACTTTACAATGCTTTGGCAGTACTTTAACTGGGCTAACCAATCGACGGCTGTTATTGCCCTTTGGATTGGAGCGATGTTCTTATATATTGCCAAACGTAATTACTGGATTGCCATATTCCCAGCATGGTTTATGACAATGACAGCATCTACTTATATTGCCAATGCACCAATCGGCTTTAATTTACCAATGAATGTTTCACTTGTTTTTGGTGGTATCTTTACGGTACTAATCACATTCTTTTTCTTTAAATTTGCTGCGAGAAACCGTAAAAACAATATCCCAATCGAAGACGATGTTTCTGATTGGAAACCTGATGTCGCTTAATAAATGAACCTAATATCTAACAGCTCGGTACGAAATAATTTTCGCATACCGGGCTGTTTTTTCTATAAGCTCACCTAGCTCATTAAGACGGGACGATACTTTCTAAAAAAACGAAACACGTCACTTTAGCAAATGCATATGATGAATGTAGGTTCATTTGTCCATTAAAGTTGTTCCAAGAGGTGATTGATTTATGAAGCAACCCAAAAACAAGCAGAGCATAAAAGCCAAAAGAATTTATGATTGGACTCGTAAAGATATTATGTTAGAATATCGTATTTCCGGCCACCCTTTGCCCCCTTCCAAGAGCACAAAACCAAATAATCTTATTTATTATGCGATTGCCAGAGAAAATCAGTTTACATTCACTGATTCCGATAGATTAACAGAATATGAGAGCTCAAAAATTATCTCTCCAAAAGATTCCATGGTGGTCAATTTATTTATAAACGGAATTTTACAACCACCGATTTTATATAAGGTAGAAGCAGGGAAATTAACTCTTTTAAGCACAGATGCCCCACTACAAGGAAACCTAATCATCCTGCAATTTATTTGCTTTTTATCGGGATTTCCTTTATCTATTAAGTTTCAAAATCAACCGTTCCTTCCGGGCTGTAATTCATCACTCTCACAATAATAGACGTTCCAGCTAAAATACCTTCCTCTTCCCCTGTAGGCAGTGTGATCGTTAAACTACCTGGATCTGGTCTTCCTCAACATCTTCCTCTGGAGTATAAGAATAAATCTCTCCAATCTGTAAAACTCAATTAATATAAACTTCAACATAACTATTCCCTTCATTTAATTCAGGAAACGCAGTAACAGTCCCTCCATCATTACCAAAAAAATCGGTAGCAGCAATTGTTACAGTATCTTCTGGTGCAACAGGAGTCGCTGTAACATAAAAGAATTGGTCCAACACGGGATCTACTTCAACAGCGACCGTACCAGATATATTAATTTTCATAAGTTGAAGTGCCATTTCCATTCCTCCTTTCTCCTAATACTTTATATAGTTTATGTTTCACAATTCACAATCGTATAGTCAGTTTCTAGATACTATTTACCCTTTTCTATTATATTTAAGTAAAAAAAGACCATTGGAAGATTTAACTCCAACAGTCTCAACTCTATTAAACTAATATTAACCACAACACCATCGTTACTATAAACCAGCAGCTGCAATCGGTCCTGGTGTTGGTGGAACTAATGTGTGTGTGGCATACAAACCCGTTGCTAATACGACCGACATTGAGGCCATTGCGACTTTTGCTCGTTTTGCTAACGCTTTCCTTAAACTATTTAAAATAATAAAACCGGAGTCACAAAAGACTGGAATCGAAACGATAAATCCAATAATACTCATTGCAAGCTGTGGATGATTCGGTCCAATTACACGTAACACAACCTCTGCCATTCTGTAAGCGGCTCCTGCTTTTTCTAAAATAACCCCAATGATCGTACCAAAAACGATTACAAGTCCAATGCTAGTCATTAGACTACCTAATCCACCATTAATGCTTTCAATAATTAAATCAAAAGACATCCCCGAAGCAAAGGCAACAAATAATGTCCCTATTAATAATGACAGAAACGGATGAATTTTAAACTTACTCGTTGCTACTACAATTAGTAATACCCCTAAAGCAATAATTAAAAATAACATTGATAATACCTCCCCTTCATGATGCAGCGAAGCCCTTTTGCTTAGTAGCGGCGAAGCTCGGTTTTTCTTGAGCTTCTAAATGGCGTAGTAGGTTGTTTATTTATTTCCATACGAAGCAAAAAATGTGCGAGCAATCTGTTCAGTTGTCATTTCTAAAAACTGATCGCAACCTTCCATTGCTTCTTCTAACGTCATTGGAGCATTTACAAGACTAAATATGCTCGTAATTCCATATTGATACAGCTCTTCAATCCCCGCTCCAATGGAACCTGTAATTACAAAGACTGGGATCCCTTGTTGTTGTGCCGCTTCTGCAACCCCCATTGGTGTCTTTCCTGAAGCGGTTTGTGAATCAATTTGTCCTTCTCCAGTTAAAACAAAATCGGCTCCACATAGCTTTTTCTCAAGTTCCGTATATTCAATTACGATATCAATCCCACGCCTCGTTGTAGAGGGAAAGAAAGCTTGAAACGCTCCGCCAATTCCTCCTGCCGCTCCGGCCCCAGGTTTATCGTGAAGACGGATACCCTGTTTTTCTTCTATCAAATCAGCCCAGCGAGTTAAGTACCCATCTAATTGTTCAACCATTTTTGAAGTTGCCCCTTTTTGTGGGCCAAAAACAAAAGAGGCTCCATTTATACCAATCAGAGGATTTTGAACATCTGAAGCAATTAAAAATTCAGATTCCTTTATCCGGTGATCAAATTCTCGATCATCGATTTTTGCCACCCGTCCAAGCTCTGCTCCACCGTACCCGATTAACTTTCCTTCTTTGTCAAATAGACGCATTCCTAATGCTTGAAGCATCCCTGCCCCACCATCATTGGTAGCGCTTCCACCAATCGCTAAAATAAATTTTCGATATCCTTGTTCAAGTGCTGCCTTAATTAATTCACCTGTACCATACGTCGTTGTTAACATCGGATCTCTTTCTTCCGTTGCAACTAAGACTAGCCCTGAGGCACTGGCCATTTCAACAACACATGTCTCTCCATCACCTAAAACGCCATATGCCGCTTTAACTGGTTGTAATAATGGACCTTTTACAGTGACTTCAACAATTTCTCCTTTTGTTGCCGCAACTAAGCTTTCCAGCGTTCCTTCTCCACCATCAGCAACCGGAACTAACACGGTCTCCGCCTGAGTAAACGCTTTCTTTATACCCTTTTCCATTGCTCTTGCTGCCTCAACAGCTGATAGACTTCCTTTAAAAGAGTCTGGTGCTATTACAATTTTCATCTTGTACCCACCTAACGTATTTCTTATAATCATAATTATAAACATCGTTAATATGATAATCATCGTTCAAAACAAACAAAAAAAGTAAACGAATTTATTTATTTTTCATTTATCCTTAACAAAACAAAGCCATATTTATCAAAATCATTAAAAAATTTTGATTTCGTAGGAGGACTTCATGTTAACTCAAGAAATTGCGAGAGACATTGTCGAACAAACAACCATTCGTTTAAATCGAAATATCAATATTATGGATAAAACAGGAACGATAATCGCTTCTACTAATCCGAAATGTAATTTAAATATCGGTGATTGTGCAAAAAAAATGTTTATCCATCGTAATTCGCTCATTTACCGCTTGAAAAAGGTCAAAGAAATTACCGGCTATAATCCACAAGAATTAAGTGACGTTATCCCTCTCCAATTAGCTATTTGGTTACGCGAGATGGATTTAGACGAGTAAAAAAAAGGCTGGGCGAGCAATTTAAAAAGTAGATGCGTGCCACAATAGCGGCGCATTTACTTTTTTTTGATGAATTTAAACTTATTTCGTACCTTAATTTCTTCGGCTCGTGGGTTTTGTTACCTATTCCTGGTTATTCGTACTCTAATTCTTTCAACTCGCGGGTTTCATTACCTATCCTGATTTATTCGCACTCTAATTCTCTCAACTCAGTGGTTTCATTACCTATTCTAGTTTATTCGCACTCTAATTCTCTCAACTCAGTGGTTTCATTACCTATTCTAGTTTATTCGCACTCTAATTCCTCCAACTCAAAGATTTCATTACCTATCCTAGTTTATTCGCTCCATAATCCTTACAAATCGTGCGTTTCATTACTTATTCCCGCATAGTATTAATGAACGCTTTTGTTTACTTTAAAAAAGTTAAAAGATTGGAACACTGATTGCCCATTGGTTATTAATACACAAAAAAACAGATGGTGTATTGAGCACTTGTGCCATATTCACCCCCTCATGAAAATCACCTTTTGAAGTTGCCCCATCACCAAATGTTGCCATTGAAACGTGGTCATTTCAGCTTAATCTACTGGCCCATGCTACTCCAACTGCCTGAGGAATCTGAGGTGGAATCATAATCGATAGCGGAAAAATATGAACCCCTTCCCTTACAAAACTCCCTCTTTATGTCCCATTGCATACAACAAAGCATGTTTAATATCCATGCCAAACGCCAGACATGCAGCTAGGTCCCGACCATATGGAAACAACCAATCACCTTGTTTTAAAGCAAAAACACTGCCAACCTGTGCAGCCTCATGCCCTCCAAAAGAAGGATAAGTTCCGATTCTACCTTGTCTTTGGAGTCGAATAGCTCGCTCATCATACAAACGAGCCAGCAGCATTTTTTTATATAATCGAATCAATTGTTCATCCGTTAACTCTACTTTTGCCGCGCGCATCAGATTTCCGCTCTCATCTAAGAATTGAATCACTTTCAATTGAATCCTCATCGCTTAACCTCCTATGGGAATAGTGCGAATTAAAAGCAAAAAAACTCATAAATAACAATTAAAGCTCTCTTCTTAACTATACGACCTTATGACATTTATATTCATATAATGCCATACAAAAAAAGAGCCATCCTACAAGAATCATACATCTTGTGGAATCGCTCCATTTCCCAACCGTTTTGAGGGCCATACCATTTCATTAAAAATGGAAATTAAAAACATAGCCTTTTCTTACTTGAATATCTTTTTGAACGCATTAAAAAATGTTGTACGCTGGTAAACTTTATGAGAACTATTTTTCGGACTCGTAATCCACCCATAAGTTTTCGGTGTTCGAACACCTGGTCGATGAACAACAAAATGTTTGACACTTGTTCTTGCTGAAATCCTCCGTTTTAAACTAGGTTTTCTTATCCCCACTTTCATATTATCAGCCCCTCATCTTTTTGAGGTAAGGACTAAGATGCCACTCTAACATTCTTTTCGACATAAAAAGGTTCAATCCTTGTCGGAGTTACGAATAAATGCTTCAAATTTATTTAATCCATTCTTCTAATAATAAATGCTGTTTGAGAAACATAAATATTTTTACAAAATAAAAAGGCTCTAAATGTTAAAGCCTTGATAACTGAAGGGAGGGAGTTTCAGACCCAACTATTAATTCATGTATTGCTTTATGTTCGAGCAATGCCAGTATGATATACTGTAACACATTAATAGGAACACTATTTCCAAATTGTTTCCATGCTTGACCATCACTAACTGGAATTTTAAAATCCTCTGGGAACCCTTGAATTCGGGCACATTCCCTTGGAGCCAATTTGCGCACTCGACCGTTAATCAAATAACAACCCGTTTTGCTACCTGGCCCGCCTCCTTGTGCAGATAAAGTAACAGCATGGCCTAATTCACTATAAATACGCTCCCCTTGTCCGCCCTTATTAATCGTCCCGACTCGAACCGGCTTTAAAATATAATCCATTAATAAAGATTCAACCGGTACTTTATCATAGTCAACGGTCATATCCTCCCTTTTAATTACATAACGATCTGTTTTCTCATCATGTAACAGAAAATCCCTTAGAATTACGCGGTCATTAGGGGGGGGTGGAAAGGCAAAAGACTCGACTTGTAAATCTTTTCGAATCGCCACCATATAAATCCTTTCTCGATTTTGCGGTAGACCAAATTGACTCGCATTAAGGACTTGGTGCCAAAATTTGTAGCCGATCTGCTCAAGTGTTTCTCTGACTGTATTTAATGTATTCCCTTGATCATGGGTGGCAAAGTTCCGGACATTTTCCATAAAAACAAGCTTCGGTTGATGATGCTTCACAATCCTTGCGACATCAAAAAACAGTGTTCCTCTCGTATCTTCAAACCCTTGTCTTTTTCCGGAAATACTAAACGGCTGACACGGAAAGCCTGCACATAAAATATCATGCTGCGGAATTTCACTCGCCTCAATTTGTGTGATATCCCCTTCTGGGTGGATGCCAAAGTTTGCCGAATAAGTCGTTTGGGCATGCTTATCCCATTCAGATGCATAGACACATTCAGCCCCAAAAGACTTCATCGCCAAATGAAAACCACCAATTCCAGCAAATAAATCGACATATTTCATCCCTTTTAAAGAGTGAGCAAACCCAGTCACATTAATCATTTTCAAATCCTCTTCCTTCGTCCAACTTCTATCCCATCATTTTAACATAAAAAGAAATTACTTTTGATTTAAATCGTTTTGATAAACTTGCCTGATTATGTGGAAGAAGATACCTAGGCAGCTGCTCCTTTCTCTTGCTTATGACTTTCCACTAAACTTCACACGTTTCCACTCATAAAAAAGAGGCTAGATTAGCCCCTTTTAATAATATAAAATTTTCACTTTCTCACACTTGTCACACTGAACCATATACGTGTCTCCCGAATAATGATGGTCACATTCTCGTTGAATTTGTTCAATTAAATTTTCTAGTTCTTTAATCGATGACTGGTATCCTAAAATGGTGGCCTTTAATTGATTCACCTTCATTTTAATCAGCCCCTATAAATAGAGTTGACTGCCTTTTTCTCGAAACTCTTCGGCTTTTTCTTTAAAGCCTTCTTTCACTTCCTCATTGCTTTTTCGAATGTCATGAGAGATTCTCATGCTACAAAACTTCGGTCCACACATTGAGCAAAAATGTGCCGTTTTGGCTCCTTCTGCTGGTAATGATTCATCATGAAAGGAAAGAGCTCTTTCAGGATCAAGTGATAAATTAAATTGGTCTCTCCACCGAAATTCAAATCGGGCTTTAGATAAAGCATCATCTCGTTCCCTCGCATTTGGATGCCCTTTCGCTAGGTCAGCAGCATGGGCCGCTATTTTATACGTAATCACCCCTTCTCTTACGTCATCACGATTCGGTAATCCTAAATGCTCCTTAGGTGTCACATAACAAAGCATCGCCGTTCCATACCACCCGATCATAGCCGCTCCAATGGCTGATGTAATGTGGTCATAACCTGGAGCAATATCCGTTGTCAACGGGCCAAGTGTATAGAAAGGGGCTTCCTTACAAAGCTCGAGCTGTTTATCCATATTTTCCTTAATTAAATGCATCGGAACATGTCCTGGACCCTCGACCATTACTTGAACATCGTGTTTCCAAGCCCGTTCTGTCAATTCACCTAATGTTTCAAGCTCAGCAAATTGGGCTTCATCATTCGCATCAGCAATCGAGCCAGGTCTCAGTCCATCACCTAAGGAAATACAAATATCATATGCTTTTAAAAATCTCACAGATCTCATCAAAATGCGTATATAAAAAGCTCTCTTCATGATGGGCTAAACACCATTGAGCCATAATTGCCCCACCTCTTGAAACAATGCCTGTCACTCGCTCCACCGTTAACGGAATATATCTTAAAAGAACGCCAGCATGAATCGTAAAATAATCAACGCCTTGTTCCGCTTGTTCGATTAAGGTATCACGATATACTTCCCACGTAAGGTCTTCAGCTATCCCGTTCACTTTTTCTAATGCTTGATAAATCGGAACCGTTCCAACCGGTACTGCCGAATTACGAATAATCCATTCCCTTGTCGTATGAATATTCTTTCCGGTTGAAAGGTCCATAATATTATCAGCTCCCCACCGTGTTGCCCAAATCATCTTTTCCACCTCTTCTTCAATCGACGAGGTCACAGCGGAGTTGCCAATATTCGCATTAATTTTCACATGAAAATTCCGACCGATAATCATCGGTTCTGATTCGGGATGATTAATATTCGCAGGGATAATCGCTCTCCCTTTTGCCACTTCATCTCTCACAAATTCGGGCGTCATTTTTTCGCGAATCGCAATAAACTCCATTTCCGGGGTAATCATTCCTTTACGGGCATAATGAAGTTGAGTGACATTTTGGTTCGTTTTTGCTTTGAGTGGTCTTTGTTTCATTTCTGGTAATGGAACGGTCTTTTTTGTTCTTCCATTATCCTCTGGTTTCATTTGCCGACCATCATACTCTTCACAGTCTCCACGTTCAGAAATCCAAGCCGAGCGAATTCTTGGTAATCCTTTTTTTAAATCAACGTGATAGTTATCATCTGTATAAGGACCGCTCGTATCATAAACTTGCAACGGTTTATTTTCCATCTGCCTTCCATTCACGTTCGTATCACTCAACTGAATCTCTCGTACCGGCACTAAAAGATCTGGTCGTGAACCTTGCAAATACACTTTTTTACTTCCTTCAAAACTAGACATAATCGATAAATTCTTCTCATTCACTGAAGATGTTGACATTCTACTCGCTCCTTTGATTTGTAGTGGATCGATGTAGAACACGCCAAAAAAAGCGGAGGCCGTTTGACTAGAAGCCACAAAAAAACCAGATCCAATATACATAAATGGACCTGGTTTTACTTAACTCATAGAAGTTAAAAACACAAATAAAACGACTAACTTCCCTACGCTGGCATGATCCAGATCAGGTCCAAAGAGTCAAAAAGTTTCAACGCACTTCTCTCTCAGCCCAACTCATTGGGCACCCCTAGCTACTTATATTAAGTTTCCTAGAAATTATATCCTTTTCCGAAAATTACGTCAACACAACATTTGTAATGGGCTATTTTTCATTACCTTGTTCACTATTTCTGCCTAATCATTTCGTCTAAGCCTAAAAAACGAATCCGTTGATATGTCGCATAATGGGAACGATACAACAAATTACTCGCTTCTCGAACAGATAATTCCTTTGAATGTTGTATGAGAAATTGTTCTTCATCTTCCGTCCACCTTCGACCTATATTTGGTGTTTCAAACTGATACAGTTTCAACTGAAAGGCGAGATGTAATAATTCGGTTAACGATAATTGATTCAATTCCATTAATTCAGGGATGGATAAATTTCCCCACTGTTCTTTGATCTGATTTTGATTATTCAATGTTCACACC
This sequence comes from Alkalihalobacillus alcalophilus ATCC 27647 = CGMCC 1.3604, assembly GCF_000292245.2. Classification (GTDB taxonomy): domain Bacteria; phylum Bacillota; class Bacilli; order Bacillales; family Bacillaceae_D; genus Alkalihalobacillus; species Alkalihalobacillus alcalophilus. Next base: position 51,446 of record NZ_ALPT02000002.1, read on the forward strand.
TCATAATACGTTACTCGTTTTATGGGCGACTAGTCTCTCTTTTTCTCTCTATAATTTATTTGGTAAAATACCTATTTACTCCTTCGTTAATTGTACCACAGCATCAAAAGCAAAATTAGGCATTTTTTTGAACACCTTAAATAAGAAAAACGAGAGCATTTAATTTTTGTGAATTATTAACATCATTTCTTTTATCTCTTTTTGAAAAGAATATAAATAAGGAAACTCACTTTAACTGAAACCGAAAAGGATTTTTATCATTTTTGTCCTTTCTGCATATACAATATTAATGATATATGTTAAATTATAAGCAAATAAGATGATTTTTTTTAGACAAACCACATTTTTGTCCTCTACAAATGAACATTTGTTTCTATGGATTGTAACCGAAAAAATGATGAGGAGATGATCATATGTCAAGCAACACATTACAACAATTTCTAACTACTAATTTAAATGATTTAAAAGAAAAAGGTCTTTATAACACCATTGATTCTTTAGAAAGTGCAAACGGTCCCATTATCAAAATTGATGGCAGAGAATTAATTAACCTATCTTCCAATAACTATCTCGGTCTTGCAACAGATGAACGCTTAAAAGAAGCAGCAACTAAAGCAATCACTGATTTTGGAGTTGGAGCTGGAGCCGTTCGAACAATTAATGGAACATTAAAATTACATGATGAATTAGAAGAAAAATTAGCCGAGTTCAAACATACAGAAGCAGCAATTGCCTACCAATCAGGATTTAACTGTAATATGGCTGCTATTTCTGCTGTGATGGATAAAAATGATGCGATCCTTTCTGATGAATTAAACCATGCATCAATTATTGATGGTTGCCGTCTTTCGAAAGCAAAGATCATTCGCGTCAAGCACTCTGATATGGACGACTTACGTCAAAAGGCAAAAGAAGCGACAGAGTCTGGTTTATACAACAAAGTAATGGTCATTACAGACGGTGTGTTCTCAATGGATGGAGATATCGCAAAACTTCCAGAAATCGTACAAATCGCTGAAGAGTTTGATTTAATCACCTATGTCGATGATGCCCATGGCTCAGGTGTTCTTGGCAATGGTGCCGGAACAGTGAAACATTTTGGCTTATCTGACAAAGTAGATTTCCAAATTGGAACTCTTTCAAAAGCAATTGGTGTTGTCGGTGGTTATGTAGCAGGTAAAAAAGATTTGATTGACTGGTTAAAAGTTCGGAGCCGTCCGTTCCTTTTCTCAACCTCTCTAACTCCAGCAGATATTGCCGCTTCCATAAAAGCAGTTGAGGTGTTATCAAACAGTACAGAGCTACAAGAGAAGCTTTGGGCAAACGGAGATTATTTAAAAAAAGGTCTAAAAGAACTCGGGTTTGATATCGGTGAAAGTGAAACACCGATTACCCCTTGTATTATTGGTGACGAAGTGAAAACACAGGAATTTAGTAAGCGTCTAAATGAAGAAGGTGTCTACGCAAAATCGATTGTTTTCCCAACTGTCCCTCAAGGTACGGGTCGTGTTCGTAATATGCCAACTGCTGCACATACAAAAGAAATGTTAGATAAAACGATTGCGATTTATCAAAAAGTCGGAAAAGAAATGAACATTATCTAAAAACATTATGTTCAAAATAGATGAGCGGAGGAATTCTCATGAAAAAAATCTTAATTACTGGTGCATTAGGTCAAATTGGCTCAGAGTTAACGATGACTTTAAGAGAGCGTTACGGAGCAAAAAATGTCATCGCTACAGATATCAATAAAAACGATAGTAATGTTGTTTACAGCGGACCATTTGAGCAATTAGATGTCACCAATGATAAAGCTTTTTTTGAAACAGCAAAAAAACATAACGTTGACACGGTTATTCACTTAGCCGCTCTATTATCCGCAACAGCGGAACAAAAACCACTTCTAGCCTGGAACTTAAATATGGGCGGACTTGTCAATGCCCTAGAAGTTTCAAGAGAGTTAAATACTCAATTTTTCACTCCAAGTTCAATCGGAGCTTTTGGTCCATCAACACCAAAGGATCGTACACCACAAGATACGATTCAACAGCCAACAACGATGTATGGTGTCAACAAAGTATCTGGTGAGCTATTATGTAACTACTACTTCCAAAAGTTTGGCGTCGATACGAGAGGGCTACGTTTCCCTGGCCTCATTTCATATGTGGCTCCTCCAGGCGGTGGCACAACGGATTATGCCGTGGAAATTTATTATGAAGCGATCAAAAAAGGACACTATTCTTCTTACATCGGAAAAGGCACATACATGGACATGATGTATATGCCTGATGCTTTAAATGCGATTATTAATTTAATGGAAGCAGATCCTGCTAAGCTTAAGCACAGAAATTCTTTCAATGTTAGTGCAATGAGTATTGCACCTGAAGATGTAGAAGCAGCCATCCAAAAATTAATGCCAGAATTCACGATGGATTACAAAGTCGATCCAATCAGACAACAAATTGCCGAAAGCTGGCCAAATGCCATTGATTCCACTTGTGCCTGCGAAGAATGGGGCTTCAAAGCCGAATACGATTTAGACAGAATGACAGCGGATATGCTCTTGCATTTAAATAAAAAACTGACTATCGATTCAGAAATGACAAAAGGCGCGATTTAAGCGCCTTTTTTTATTGCCTGTGTTTAGTTGCAACTTTAATAGTTATTCGCACTGTAATTCCTCACAGCACGGGTTTTCATTACCTATTAACAGTTATTCGCACCCTAATTCCTCACACCACGGGTTTTCATTACCTATTAACAGTTATTTGCACCCTAATCCACACAACTCGGCTTTTTCATTACCTATCACCATTTATTCGCACCCTAATTCCTCACAGCACGAGTTTTCATTACCTATTCTGTTTTATACGCACCCTAATTCCTGCCACACCGCTTTTTCATTACCAATTACCATTTATTCGCACCCTAATCCTGCACTCCCCGCTTTTTCATTACCAATTACCATCGATTCGCACCCTAATCCTCGCAACTCCTCTTTCTCATTACCAATTACTATCCTCTCTTCTTATTTCAATTTGCAAATGAGCGAATGTTTTAAAAAAGGAAATATCCTCCCACTTGTAGAACTAGTCATTATTCAAAGGGGGCCGAAGATGTCGAATATACAAATATTAGAAATGGATAGCCAACTGTTAGAAGGAGTGGGGAGCTTCTGTCTTAGAAGTAAAAAGAAATCGAATGGATACATAAATAAGAATAAATGGCTGAACACTCAGTTTGAAGAAGGTTTGAAATATGTACAATTGATTGAAAATAAAAAACAAGTCGGGTTTATTGAATATACAGAAAGTGAAAATTCCTCTCGTGTTGTTTTTGCTGCAAACTATTTAGTCATCCATTGTTTATGGGTAAGTGAGAATGGCAAAGGCTATGGTACAAAGCTCATTCAAAAATGTATTCAAGACGCAAAAGCATCCTCCAAGAGTGGTGTAGTTGTTTTGACAAACCCAGAAACCTCTTGGACACCAAGCAAAGAAATTTTTATAAAAAATCAGTTCAAACAAACGGAAACAGGTCCTCATCATTTCGAATTGCTCGTTTATCCATTAAAGCCAAACGATTCACTCCCGACATTCCCTACTAATTGGGAAGAAAGAACTCAAAAATATGAGGGACTAACCATATTACGTTCGTTTCAATGCCCTTATGTTGAAATTGCGACAGAAAATATCAAAACAGCTGCACGTACATTAGGAATTGATGTAAATATCATCGACCTAAAAACGAGAGAACAGTTAATGGAATTAGCCCCAACCCCCTATGGTATATACTCGGTTGTTTTCAAAAGAGAACTTATCTCCTTTCATCGATTAACGGTTCGTACTGCAACTAAACGTTTGAGAGAACTTATGTAATATAGGAGACCACATTTAGATAGCACAAAAAGACTGCCCAGATATCGGGCAGCCCCGCTTATTTTCAATTAAAGAAAAGCACATTGAATAACATCTCACCTTTTATTTCAAACCATATATTTTCCAATGCTACTATAAATATAATCGCTAAAATAAATGAAGTAATTGAACAAAACACTTTATTCCTTAACCTCATGCTAGAACGTTTATAAAGTACAGTAATGAAATAAATAACAATCAACCAAATAACACCTTGTAAAACCCCTGCAACTAAGTCTATATAAGAGAGTGGTGGTTTAATAAATGGAGATAAAAAAAGATTTGTGAGTAACAGTAATATAAATAGGAAACATTGATACATGATAAATGCAATCTTTTCCATAAAAGAATGGACTCCGTTTCAGTTGAGCATAATTATTATTTAAATTATAAATCCTTAATGAAGAAAAAAACAGACAAAAAAGACAGATGAACTTAAATTCACCTGTCTTTTCTTAAAGCCTTTTAGAAAAACAACGATAGCACAAAGGTCATGATACAAACGATAAATAACAACATTAAGCTGTATTTTAACGTGTACTTAAAGATGAAAGATTCATTTCCTGTCTGACTAACAGCTGCTGCGGCAATGGCGATTGATTGAGGCGAAACTAATTTACCCATGACGCCTCCTGCTGTATTAGCGGCCACTAGTAGTGCTGGAGATGTTCCGATTTGTGTCCCAGTGACAACTTGTAGGCTTCCAAATAAGGCATTGTTATTAACCACAGAGCCTGTTAAGAAAACACCAATCCAACCAAGAATAGGACTCACAAATGGGAAGAAGTTTTCTGTTTTCGCGAGAGCAATTCCTATCGATGCACTTAAACCAGAGAAATTGGACAGATTCGCAAAGGCCATAACTAAACAAATAGTGAGAATAGGCATCCACAATTCTTTAATCGTCTTTCCTAATTCTGAGAAAGTCTGTTTCGTTGATAATGCAGGAAATAAAATACTTGTTAAAATAATCGCGATTAAAATGGCAGTTCCTGTTGCGGAAACTAAATTTAAATTCCAAATCGCTGTAACAGGGGTCGCCTCTGCCACAATAGGTGGACTTTGGACAATTTGTTCATGTAAGCCTGGAATTGGAAAGCGAATCGTTGTAAAATCAAGCATTCCCCCTGGAGCGAATAAAGACTTAAATGCAGGTAAACTCCACAGAGCGATAACGGCCGTTAAGATATAAAACGGAGACCATGCCACTACAATTTGTTTGAATTTATAAGATTGTAACGGAACTCGTTCTTCTGCTCCTGGCTCACGGTAAATAGCTTTAGGTTTCCATTTTTTCAAAAATAAGGCAAGTGCAACCATACTTAATAATGACGACAAAATGTTGGCAAGTTCAGGTCCCATAAAGATGATCGTCAATGTTTGAACAACTGTATACACACCACTTACAACAAGAATAGCTGGAAAAACTTCTTTCATCCCTTTAAAGCCATTTAAAATGACAATTAATAGAAACGGAACAGCAAATGAAATGACAGGTAACATCCAGGCAAGCATTCTTGACAATTCAAGCGTTTCTAGTCCACCTATTTGTGCCCCCGTAATAACCGGAATTCCTATTGCCCCAAAGGCACCTGAAGCAGCATTAGCAATTAAACATAGGCCGGCAGCTTTGATGGGCTTAAATCCAAGTGTGACAAGGAGTGCTGCACTAATAGCGATCGGTACACCAAACCCGGCAGCCCCTTCAAGGAAAGCATTAAAACTAAATCCAATCAATAATAACTGTAAACGATGGTCCTCTGAGATCGTTGCAATACTACCTCTAATGATATCAAATTTTCCTGACTCCACCGCAATTTTATAAAGCCACACCGCCATAATGACGATATATCCAATTGGCCAAAGAGCATTGGCTATTCCGTTTAACATCGCGGCGAGTGCATTTAGAACTGGCATATCAAATACAAACATGGCGATAAGAGCACTAGCGGCAAGCGTTAAACCCGCCGCATAGATGGCTTTCATCTTAAATAAGGTCAAAAACAACAAGAACAGGATAATAGGCAAAGCTGCTACCAAGGCACTAAATAGTTCATTGCCTAATGGATCATATTGTTGGAACCACATGATGTCATTTCTCCCTACGTATTAATTTAGGTTTTTACACTTTTTCGATCGCTTCTCGATAAATATTTTGAACGGTTTCGACACTATGAGTGAACTTTTCTTGCTCTTTCTCACTTAAGTTTAATTCCATCACTTCACGAATCCCATTCCGATTCACCGTAGTTGGTACACCAATACAAACATCTTTTGCCCCATATTCACCATCAAGATAAGCACTAACCGTTAATATTGCATTCTCGTCTTTTAAGATGGCTTTTGTGATTCGTACCAAGCTCATCGCAATGCCATAGTAGGTTGCTCCTTTTTTTTGAATAACATGATAAGCCGCATCACGTACATTTTCGTAAATTTCATCAAGATTTTCCATTTGATAAGACTCATCTTGTTTTAAATACTGTGTAATCGGCATATTCCCAACGGTTGCGGTGCTCCAAACTGCAAGCGATGTATCACCATGCTCGCCCATAATATAAGCGTGTATATGACTAGTCGAGATTTTAAAATAATCACTAAGCATAAATCGTAATCTGGCTGTATCTAGAGTGGTTCCACTACCGATAACACGATGTCTTGGTAGGCCACTAAATTTTTGAGTTGCTTGAGTCAAGATATCAACAGGGTTTGTTGCCACCAAGATAATTCCATCAAATCCACTTTCCATCACATCATTTACAAGCCCTTTAAAAATACGAAGGTTCTTTTCAACTAGTTGAAGGCGTGTTTCTCCTGGCTTTTGATTGGCTCCCGCACAAATACAAACAATATCTGCCTCTTTACAATCACTATAATCACCAAAAGATATTTTTGTTGGATAATCTGAAAAGGCTACGGCATGGTTTAAGTCCATTACATCACCGATTGCTTTCTCTTTATTTAAATCAATAATGACTAACTCCTCTGCTATTCCTTGGTTCATCATTGAAAAAGCGTAACTGCTCCCCACAAATCCTGCTCCAATCACAACAACGCGGTTTACTTTATCCGTATTTTTCATTACAATCATCCTCTCAATATACTTAAGATTTATTAGTGCCTTTCATTTCTGATTACAGTTTTATTATAACTTTATTCTAATCATTTGTGAAACACTTCACAAACTTTGTCATTAAATCGTCATAATTATAATTCCTTTTTAGATACGATCTTAAACATGAAAATAAAGCGGAAACTCGAGTGGAAGTAAGGAGCCTGCCACAAGTAAAGAGGCCACTGAAAAAGTCTCCACATCAGCTTTCTCTTAGTAAAATCAAAGGCTATTAAGTTTCTATGCAAATAGTCACTCATAGGTACAAACTGTTTTTTTTTGAACTAAAGCGGAGCTCTCGAAATGCCCGGAGACTCCTGCGGGAGAAGTGAAACACGGGAGACCCCGCAGCGGTGAGCGAGGTGGCTTATCTCTCCCCCTCACAAAGAGGCTGAAAAGAGGGCTTGTGGCTCTGACTCCCCCGGAAAGTCAAGACCAATGAGCATCAGCCCCAATTAACTTATATCCAAAAATATAAGAAAAGCCTAATGAAATCACATCAGAATTTCATCAGGCCCATCTCATTTATATAAGTCTTTTATTTTTCTGCTGTCACTGGAAAATAACGCTTTTTCATCTGCGTAGAAATAATTTCTAAAACTAACGCCACTACTAATATCGTATAAGTGATGAAGCCAACCTCTCTTAAATCAAAATAAAATCCAGAAGCCATAAAGAGTTCAAAGCCAATTCCACCTGCGCCAGCAGCTGCACCCATCGCAACAGCTACGCCAAAGTTGATTTCGAACCTCAAGAATGTCCATGATAATAAATACGTAAAGGTGGTTGGCAAGACACCACTTTTTACAACTTGCCACCAGCTTGCTCCCGTTGCCCTCAAGGCTTCCAAAATCCCTTTGTCGACTTCTTCAAATGATTCTGAAAAAGCTTTTGTTAAATAAGCGATGGAATGAAAGAGCATTCCGAGTATCGCCGCTTCACTGCCAAGCCCTGCTGCAATCGCAAAAATCAATACCCAAAGGACAGTTGGAACTGCTCTGATAAAGGCCATTATCACGCGGATTGTTTTTGATAACCAAGCCTTTGATAAGTTCAAAGCAGACATTAGTGCTAGGAAAAAGGCAATAACCCCACCAATAACCGTAGATAAAACGGCAAGCCCTAACGTCACACCAATTTGGTAAAAAGCCTCTCCCCAGCTGAAATGATTGAGCTGCGGTTCTAAAAACATTGTTTTGAGATTATATAATGTTTCTGAAATAGCCGTTGACCAGTTTAAACCCGTATAATCAAATAAAAGGAAAGCGATAATCGTACAAACGGTCAATCCTAAAATCGTCCAGTTCATAACACTTGTTATTTTATTACCAGCCTTAATATTTATTTTTCCGTTTCTAGTACGTTTAATATAAGCTGTCTCCATTACAAAATCACCTTTCGTATTTGATTAGATGCCAGTTCAATCATAATTACCGCTATAACAATCGTCATCGTAATCAAGGCGACAGCCTCATAATCTAGCATTTTATAATATAAATCGAACGTATAACCAATTCCTGTTCCAGTCAAAATTCCAACAAGTGTTGCACTTCGAATATTCGTTTCAACCATAAATAATGTCCAGCTTATCATTTGAGGTAGACATTGAGGGAGAACGGCCTTTGAAACAATTTGAAAATAGGTCGCCCCAGAAGCTTGAAGGGCTTCAAACGCACTTTGATCCGCTTCATCAATCGCTTCAATAAAAGCCCGTGTTAGAAAACCAACTGTCCCAACAAATAAAGCTAGAAAACCAGTCATTGAATTTTGTCCAAATGAAATGAGCAAAATTAATGCCCAAGCCACAACGGGAATATTACGAGATGCTGAGGCGATAAATCTGGCAAATACACTCAAAGCTCCATTTGTTCTCGTCGTTTTTGAGCCCATACACCCTAAGAATATCGATACTAGAGCCGCAATCGTGGTTGCCGCAATCGACATAAAAATCGTCTCAATCAATTTATCCATAATGCCTGGCAATTTTTCGAAGGCATCCGCTGTAATCATTAAATTTGAAACGATCCATTGAAAGGCAGCTGGCAATGTCGCCACTCCGTCAATCAAATCGAAATTTGTCACGACAGATGAAGCATAGCTAATCAAAATGACGGCGAAAAAGATCAGGCTACCTTGCCATTTTCGTTTCCGAATAATATTTTTATCCATCTCTTTTTCTCCCTACACTGTAATTAATTCTCTTGATTCCATCCCATAGACATGTTCAATCATTGTTCGATCAAGTCTAATAGGTTTTCCATCAAAGATAACTTCTCCCTTATTCAAACCGATAATTCGATCTGAATTATCTTGAGCTACCTCAACTTGGTGTAAATTAACAAGACAAGTAATTCCTAAATCAGTCGTAATCGAACGTAGGTGATCCATGATAACCTTAGATGCATTTGGGTCAAGTGAAGCAATCGGTTCGTCACATAAAATTAACTTCGGATTTTGAATCAACGCTCGGCATATTCCTACACGCTGTTGCTGGCCACCACTCAATTGGTCACAGCGTTTATACGCATGTTCTTCAATTCCCATTTGTTTCAGTAAGGAGAAGGCTTTTTCCTTCTCCTCCTCTGTAAAGTGTCCTAACATCCCAGCCAATGTTGACTTATAACCAAAACGCCCGTGTAACACATTCTCAATGACCGTTAACCGTGGAACTAGGTTATAATGCTGAAAAACCATGCCGATATTTGTCCGTAGCTGGCGTAGCTCTTTACGTTTTAATTTCGTTACATCCAACCCATTAAATAGAATCTCACCACTATTGACCTCTACTAATCGATTAAGACAACGTAACAATGTCGATTTACCTGCACCTGATGGACCGATAATCGAGACAAACTCTCCTGCGTTCACTGAAAACTCGATGTTTCTTAACACTTGGATATTCGCTTGATACGATTTACTAATTCCGTTCACTTCAAGTAAGGCCATGTGATTCACTCCCTTTTACTTATTCAAAATTAATTGGATAATTCACGAATAGGATCAAACCACTCATTTTCTACTTCTACAAATCTTTCTTCTGCACTTTTGAAAAATAATCCAGAATTCCCACTATCAGCAGGGACAAAAATCTTTTCGTTATTCGCGACCTCATCTGAAGTCATTAAATCTTTCAACTTTTGAATTTCCTCTTCACTTAGTAATTCGTGATTTACAACAAATGGAGCATTTAAGACAGGAGTTGCATGCATAATCATAAATTCCGCTTCTGGTACTGTGTTAAAAGGCTCTGCCGCTCCATCTTTTACTTTATAAATCGCCCCGACCGTATTCGCTTCACCTTCAACTAATTCCACATAGTTTTCCAAGCATGAATCACAAAATGCCGCGACATCTGCTCGTCCATTTAAGAGATTAACTGCTGAACCTTGATGAGAGTTTCCGAAAAGTACTTGGCTAAATAATGGGCCACCCTCCATTAAATCCGTCTCACTTAAATCAGCAAAATCTGATTTAGGTTGATAGTGACCGAGAATATCAGCAGCTGGAACTACAAAACCAGAAGTTGAGCTATTCGAAACAAATGACATTGTTTTCTCATGAAGTGTATCTAAAGTAAACTCACCGTCCACTTTAAAATCATCTTGTTCATCCAAATTAACTGCTAACCAGCTATAATAAACGGCATCATCTAGTGTTCCAGACCCACCTGAAGTAACGACTAGTGGCTTTAAATTTTCATTTCGATTTTGGGCTTCAATAAAACCTTGTGCTCCCATAAAAGCAATCGCTGAATTATTATTTACAATCGTCTCAATCGCAATCGCATAATCTGTTGTTAAATGATGATTTACTGTCTTTCCTGTCGCTTCTTCAATCATAGCCCCAATTTCATCTCGTGCTGTTTTCATATCAGAACCAGATTCATTCGGATACCAGACCATATCAATTTCTCCGCTACTTTCATCCACCGCAACCTTATTTTCAGTACTTGAATCATTGGTAGTATTGTCATTACTATTAGCTGCCGTGCCTGTGTTACTCTCACCTGAACAAGCGATTAATAGAAATAACCCCATAAGTACCGTAAAGATTAACCCATACTTTTTCATCATCATTTTTAGCCCCTTTTTAATAAATAGTAGACTTCCTCATTTAGTCTTAAGATTCAAAGAATTTAAAACCAACTTTATTAAAACATATTTAATTTCATTTTTTTCTATATTTACCGTTATTTAACGATAAGTATAATTCTCTTTTACATTAACTTTATTTTTGGGACTTATCAGCTCACCAACCTCCATGGGTCTTCCATAAGAACCATGGTAATCGGAGCCCCCTGTCATAAAGAGATTGTATTTTTCACATAATTGTTCCACTCGAAAATGATCTTCTTCAGAATGTTCGAAGTGATTTCGTTCAATACCATCTAAACCAGCCTCTACTAATGCCGGAACAAAATCATAAGAATCTAACTGACCAGGATGGGCCAATACGGCCATGCCACCGTCCGCTTTAATCGCTTGAATCGCTTTGATCGCATCAACATAATAAATGTCACCTTTGGCCACTCCGCCTTTAAATAACATTTGATAGAGCTGTTGATAGTCTTTTGAAGAGAAGGGATGCTTCGTCAGAGAATGCATAATATGCTGTTTATAAATGACATTGCTCATATTTGCATACTCAAATATCGACTGTCGATCTAGTTCATATCCAGTCTGCTCAATTTGCTCGATCTGCCAAATAGAATGACGGTGCCTCCGTTCAAGCAGAGGATTACATAATGCCTGAATATGAGTAGCCTTCTCGTTGTAGCCATAACCGAGAATATGTACTTTTCTATTTCGTTTAAAATCAAAGGCCGAAATTTCGATCCCAGGAATCACTTCAATCCCGTATTGCTTTCCTAATGTGAGGGCTTCTGCTAAGCTTGCTGTCGTATCATGGTCAACAAAGCTAATATGGCTAATGTCATTTCTCCTAGCCTTTTGAAGCACCTCTTCCACTGAATCCGAACCATCTGAATAATGACTATGAACATGTAGATCAGCTCTCATACACTAGCTCCTACAACAGTCAGACTTTTTGATTGCATATCATAGACTTTGTCACATAAACCATCCATAAATTCAAGGTCATGAAAAATACCAACAAGGGTCGTTCCTTCCTTCTTTAATTTTTCAATCATTTCCCTCACCTTTAATTTCGACTTTTCATCTAAACTTGCCGTCGGTTCATCTAACAAAAGAATTCTTGGTCGTTTCACTGTTGCAATCGCAATATTAAGCCTTAATTTTTCCCCACCGGAAAAGGTGTTAGGATACGTATCCCACAAAGAAGAATCCAATTCAAAATGAGTTAAAATACTTTCAGCAGCTCCAATCGCTTCTGCCTCAGATTTCCCCATTTCTAACGCCGATTGGATTACGAGTTCCTTTGCTGTCACACGTGGCATCACATTTAAAAAATTGAGAGACATAGCCAATCTCATGTTTTCTTAAATAAAGAACTTGTCGTTCGCTCGCTCGAAGCAAATCAATTTTGCCGAATCGTTCTGAATCATAATAAATTTCACCTTTATCAGGTAAATACGTTCGATAAATACTTTTTAAAATAGTCGATTTTCCACTTCCACTTTTTCCAATAATGCCGATAAACTCTCCCGCCTCAAGCGAAAAATAGATATCCTTTGTCGCTTCAATTCGTTTATTTTGATAAGAAATCGTAAAGGACTTTCCGAAGTTTTCAATCGTTAAAATCGTCATCCGATCACTTCCTCTGCGTAAGAGTTTGTTCGGTATTTGGTTTGGGTCAAAAGGACACCATTTACCATCGTCGTCGTAATCATTGGATAACCATCTTCCATTCGTTCAATGATTAAGAGATCTGCTTTTTTTCCAGGTGCAATCGAGCCAAGTTCGTGCGCAAGATTGACAGCTTTAGCAGGATTGATGGTGACCATTCGAAACATCTCTGCTAAATTCTGTCCATGTGTTTCATGCAGAGTAAAACCGCATGTAGGAGAGCAGAAGGATAGTAATCACTACATAAAATATCGGCATACTTTTGCTCAATCGCCTCACTAGCTGATAAATTGCCAGAGTGGGATCCACCTAACATCACATTTGGTGCGCCAACAATCGTTAATAACCCTTCTTCCTTTGCCTTTTTAGCGACTTCTAATGTAATCGGAAATTCACTGATCGTTGTACCAAATTCCTTCACAACCATAATTTTTTGTTCATTATCATCATCATGGGAAGCAACCGCAATCCCTTGTTGAATCGCAAATTCAGCAACTTCCTTCATGTGCTCAACCGTCATTACAGTCGCCTCTTGCCTTTCTGAAATAATGTGATCAAGCTCTTCATTTGAGACATCACGATAGCCACGTAAAGTATCGCGATACATTTCGATATTTCGGTATTGACCTTGACCTGGTGTATGGTCCATAAAGGAGAGGAGATGAATTTTTCCATCCTTGATGTTTTGTTTCAATTGATCAATTTCTAATAAATTATCAATCTCAAATCGGGCATGAAGTCTGTGGCGAATCAAGTGAGGATTATGATGCGTTTTATGAATCGCATCAACAAGCTTCTGCACATTTTCTGGATAGCGCATCGGCTTATGAGTAAACACATCTTCTCGGTAAAAAGACAACGAATGAAACATCGTCGTAATACCATTGCCAATTAAGATTTTTTCCGCTTCTCTTAAACTAGTATGCACATCCATCATACTCGTTGGTCTTGGAGAGACAATCGATTCAATATAATCTGAATGAATGTCAATAAAACCAGGTGTAATATACCCTCCGTTTGCATCAATACAAGTTGCTTCTGGATATTGATTGACTTCACTTTCAGCAATAATAGTAGTAATCACATCGTCTTTTACAACAACGGCATACCCTTCTAAAATAGTATCCTCCGTTACGACTAACCCATTGCAAATAATATACATATGACCGCTCCTTTTATAACAAAGAATAAACAAGCTGTTGAGTATAAGAATGTTGTGGATCTTCTAAAACTTGGTCAGTTAAGCCCTCTTCAATAATCGCTCCATTTAACATCACAATCGTTCGGTCGGCGAGCATTTTAATAACCGCTAAATCGTGAGAAACGACTAACATACTAATCCCTAATTCTCTTTGAATTTGCTTAATTAAATCCAAAACATTTGCTTGAACGGATAAATCAAGTCCAGTCGTCACTTCGTCCAAAAACAAAACCGGTGGGTTATTCGAGAGTGCTTTGGCGATTTGGACACGTTGTTGCATCCCTCCGGAAAAATTTCTTGGCTCTTCTTTTCTACGGTTAAGCGGGATTTGGACACTTTCTAAAAGGGCACCACCAACCCTCTCCATTTCGGACACATTTCTACTGCCTGCCGCGATTAACTTTTCGGCAATGTTTCCAATCGAGGAAACATCCATTTTCAACCCACGAATCGGATTTTGATAAACCATCCCATAATGATGATTTCGAATAAACCTTTTTTGCTGAGATGATAAGGAAAACAAATTTTTGGCTTGCCATTCCTCTACTTGTATATAAGCTTCTCCACTTGTAACCTCTAAATCAAAATATAAACATTGCATCATCGTTGACTTTCCACTACCACTTTCCCCAACTACCCCAAGAATTTCGCCTGGATACAAATCAAAGGAAACATTTTGGCAAGCATAGACTGTTCCACAAACAGGACAATAATTTTTTTCCAAAAAGCGATTGCTCGCATCGTTACAATTCGGACACCCTTCTCCAAATTGCTTTTCTAGATTCCGTACAGATAAGCTCGGCTTCTCAAACATAGTTTTCCTCCGCCTCCACTTTTTCCGAATCGTTTAAACGTTCTAAACAAAAGCTCGTATCATTACACTGGTATATCGTCTCATTCGTAACGGAATCTTGTAACTCGTCTAAGAAAACATCTTCTGCCCCACATAAACGGCATGATTTCCCTGGGAATGTTTCCACAGAAAATGGATAATCCTCAAATGCTAAGGAGTGAACATTCGTATACGGCGGGACCGCATAAATTTTCTTCTCCCTTCCTGCTCCAAGTAAAATAAGTGCCTCCGACTGATACATCTTTGGGTTATCAAATCTTGGAATCGGGCTTGGTGCCATCACATAACGGTTATTCACATAAACCGGATGATCCGCTCCTGTCGAAGTTCTTCCATACTTCATAATTTGTTCAAATAACATGAGCCAAGCTCCACTATATTCTTCTTCTGCATGAAGAATTTTCGTTTGGTGCTCCTTCGCTTCGACGTTTCGTAACGGCTCAGGTGCAGGCACTTGTAAAACGAGAATTTGTTCCTCTGTCATTGGCACTTCCGGAATCCGATGTCTTGATTGAATAATCGAAGCCTTATTTGTATGCTCCGTTATCTCGACACCAGTCGTTACATGCACAAGCTTTTTAATATTAATTGCATTAACTGACTCATCTGCTCCTTGATCAATCACTTTTAACGTATCGTTTTTCCCGATAATCGAAAGGGTAATTTGTAAACCCCCTGTTCCCCAGCCGCGAGCAATTGGCATTTCTCTAGAAGCAAAAGGAACTTGATAGCCTGGAATCGCAACAGCTTTTAATAAGGCTCTACGAATCTCCTTTTTGGATCCTTCATCAAAAAAAGCAAAATGATGGTTAGTTTCCACGCTCATTTCCTCCTTTTTTTATCTCTCGTAAGCTATCTAACTTAGATTGGAAAGTGACATAATGAGGAAGCTTTAAATGGGAAATAAATCCGGTTGATTCAACAGAATCAATGTGTAACAAAACAAACTCCTCATCATGGGTTGGAAACGTCACTTCAGGATGTTCTAAACACTGATCCAAAATACTCATCGCGATTGCTTTTGTCTCATTTTGACCAAAACAGATGCCATATCCTATTTCAAATTGCAGTTCCTCTTGTTTTGCTTTATTTTTCACTTTGATAGGAACAAAGGACTCGACCTCCGTAACCGTCACCTCCCCTAAGTAGTAATCTTCATCCGGGTCTCTACTCTCCTCAAGTGGATGTGAGATATAAATGGGAACCTCTCCTACCCTCACCTCTCCTACATTTGGGTGAACTTGACCATAACCCCGTAAAGAAGCATAGCCTAATGATGTCACCGCCCCAGTTTGTCCACGAGTTAAAGTTTGCAACTTTGCACTTCTTGGTGCTGGGAATGTAAGGCTTTGTTTCGTTATATCAAAAGGAGGCTCATTATTTTTTTCATATGTCGGAAACAACCCTTCTCTCCTCAGGTACTCAACCACTTTTGGAAAATATTCGACTTTTTCAGCAGTTTGAGCGTTTTCCCATTGCCCCAGAAATCCTTTTAACCACTCACTATTTTTAAGCGTATCTTCCTTTAACAAGTCAAAATTAAGAAGTCGATGGGTATAATCATTCGTTGCCCCAAGCAATTGTCCACCAGGAATATCTTTGAAACTAGCAGAGATCCTTCTCCTGACAAACATGTCCTCTGTCTCCACCGTTTCACTAAAATACAAACGAAGCAAAGTCGAACGATGGGCTCTCATGAGAAAAACCGCCTCTTCCATACTTCCTTCTGCTTGTTTAATCGCAAGAGCCGTTAATTTGGGTGAATATAAGCTACTTTCCGACATGATTTGGTCAATTAACGGCTTCATCGTTGCTAAAATCGTCTGAACTTCAATCATCTCTTCTTCTTTTAATCGCTCATATTTTAAGCGTTTAATCGACGCTTCAATCGCATCCGTTCCACCTTTAACTGCTACATAACCCATTCGCTCACCTTCTTTTCTACTTTTGTCGTTCTCGGAATACAAACGAGGTCTCCATTTTGAGCAGCGAAAATCATCTCGATTCCTAGTGGGTACTCCTTCACTCTCTCCAAACGCTCTCCCCACATATTGGTGACACCTTTTACTTGAAGATTTTGAACGGCTTTAATGCCTGGACCTTTTAATTGAAGTTGCGGCTCGGATGAAATAACTTCTACTTCAAAAATCCAAGTCGCTGCCTGCTGGGGATCAACTAACGTTCCGATTTTACATTGTTGTAAGGCTTGTTTTACATCAACCTCATCACTTTCTTTTAAGACAATAATAAAGTCTGCCTGTTTAACATCTGTAAACTTTGCTAACGTATAAGCGGAAATTTTATTTTTTATTTCCTCCACATTATCAGCCAAAACCGAATAACAAACTTCTGAATCTAATAAGGTTAATAACGTTAACCACATAGGTAATGCGCACGGATATTGCTCTTGATGTTGATCAGAGTTAGAGTCATCTTGTAGCACATTTGTGATCGTTCCAGGACGCGACATTCCTTTAAGGATCTCTCTAAACACCCTTTGTAAATCATGTACCTCATCGATTTGTCTCATAGTAAGGCACCTCCATTAATCAATATCCATCGCTTCAAAATTTACTTTTGTATCAAATAATTGCTGCTGCATACTTGCTCGATCCTTTTCTATTTTCTTTTCCTCGAGTAAAAGTTTATCGTTCCAATTCTTTGTCTCTGGCAGATCTAAAACATAAGCAGCATCAATAATCGCTAATTGTTGGGCCAACCCTTTCCTATCCCCCATGACTAAGCCAATGCCAATAGTCCCTTGAACCTCCACTTTAGCCTCAGTCATTAAAACCTCCCCTAAATAGAAAAGAGATTTTTGAGCCGTTTCTCTCATCTTCATCATCGTCAATCCAATTCTCGGCTCGACTATCTGTTGCCATTCATACTTGTCTGTAAGTTCCTGAGCCATTTCTCTCGCTAATATCGGTTCACCTTCTATGAAGATTTTTGTCCTTCTTCGTCTTTTCATGTTTACCCCCTCCTGTTAAATCAATCATAACTTGGCGCCAGGCTTATGTACGTTAAGGGTTTGATAACATTCCGTAAACTTTATGGACCTAGTATTAACGATATTTAATTTCTGTGAATTCCATCAAAAAAAGCCACCCTCTATGGATGACTTTGTTACATGATTAGTTTGAAATTTTATATTTGAATTTATCACTTCGATAGGAGATTTTTGTATATTCCAGTAATTTTCCTGTTTGCTCATCGATCGTATTGCTTTCTAATAAAATGAGCGGAATCATACTCGGCATGTTCAGAAGCTCTTGTTCAGCAGCGGTTGGATAAACGATGCTTAATAACGATTTATTACTTGTAAAATGTGTATATCCAAATTGGCGATAATAAGAAAACATTGACGTAATTTTCGGTCCATCCTTTTCAATAAAAGGAAACAAAACATCACTGACATATGACCGATGAATGGCTAATGGCTGTTCATCAATATAACGAACTCTTGCCACCTCATAACATGCATTTTCTTTTTGAATCTCCAGTTCTTGGTACAGTGCCTTATCATATTCCATCTTTTGAAAAATAAGATTTTCTGTTCGTAACAAATACCCTGCTTGATGCATCTTATCGGAAAAACTTTCTTCCCCCGTTAAATGCAAATGAATCAAGGAAGCCGGCTCCCTTACATACCGGCCTTTCCCTTTCTTTGCAAAGATTTGCCCACGAACTTCTAATTGATTTAAGGCATGTCGAACCGTCAAACGCGGCACACCAAATCGCTCAGCAAGTTCATTTTCAGAAGGCAACTTGTCCAAAGGAAGAACTTCTTTTGTCACAATCATATTGTTTATCTCATCAATAATTAAACTTTCCTTATTTGACTTCATACAATACATTCCACCCTCTCAAATAGAAGAGTCCTATATCGTTATTGTAGAACTAGAAACCAATAATGGAAAGTCGATAGTTGGATTTAAAGTGGGGGAGGGAGATGGCCAGTCCTTCTCAGTTTTTCTTACACAACAACACCGTCCATTTCCTTTTCAACAACGTTCCTCTCTTATTCTCAAAGCAAAAAACGAAGCCATCAGAAGAACTCCCCTGACGCTTCGTCTTTTTATTGCTAAGATAATGTTCAAGTAAAATCAAACTCCAAGAGTAACTTTGTTGAGTGGTTTCCCTTTTACAGGTAGTTCACATGTAAAAACCGAACCGGCTAAAGGCTTTATAGCCAATTTCTCTTCACTTAAACCTGTACGAGCCGTTGTGATAAATAGGGTATCGTAATTCTGTCCCCCAAACGTACAACTCGTTACATGGTCTGCTTCTACCTCTATCCGATCGATAATCTCCCCTTTTTGAGGATTGACACAGAGTACCACTCCACCACCCCACATCGCAATCCACAAATTTCCGCTTTCATCAATGGTCATTCCATCTGGATAACCCTTTTCAGATGATAGATCGATTACTGGCTCTGCCTCGCGTAATGAGATAGTCTCCTGATTGAAAGTTTGGGCAAATACTTTCTGAGTGGGCGTATCAATAAAATACATCAGCGATAGCTCTTCATTCCACGCAAGTCCATTAGAAATCGTCATGCCATCTCTTGCCTCAATTAGGTGAGCCTTATCATTCAAAACATAAAGAGAAGCGACTTCAGTTTCATTCCCTTCGCACATTGAACCAATCCAATACCTGCCAAAAGGATCACATTTCCCATCATTAAAACGCATCCACTTTTTTGCCGGAATAGCCGCTATTTTTCTCGACTGCTTTCGTTCTGCATCAAAAATAACGAGCTCATTTCCAGTCGAGATAAGCCATTCTTGTCCATTTATTTTTCCTACACTCGTAACAGGATGTGAAAAATGAACTTTTCTTGTTAGCCTAGTTTCCGGCTCTAAAAATAATAATTGTTGTTGTTTAATATCAACAAACACCAATTGCTTTGACTCCTCATCCCATACCGGACCTTCTAAAAGTTCTCCAGTATGTTCCCAAAGTAATTGAGCTTTCATTATTATCCTCTCCTTTTGGCGTTTTTGGTTTGGGGTAAGCAAGTCCAATAACTGAGTGAATCCTTAACCTTAAGATAATCCGATTATTTCACGGTTCTCATTAATATCCATACCATTAGCTGCTGGAGTTTTCGGAAGGCCTGGCATTGTCATTATCGAACCTGTTAAAGCGACAATGAAACCGGCACCTGCTGAAACTTTTAACTCTCTTACTGTTAAGGTAAATCCAGTAGGAGCTCCGAGCAAAGTTGGATTATCAGAGAAAGAATATTGTGTTTTCGCCATACATATCGGTAATTTATCTAAGCCAAGGGCGACAATTTCCGTGATTTGTTTTCTTGCAGCCGGTGTGTACTCCACCTGCTCAGCTCGATAAATCTCAGTTGCTATCGTCTTGATCTTTTCTTCAATTGAATTATCTACATCATAAAGAGGTGCATAAGTGGACGTTTTCGTTTCACAGATTTCGACGACCTTATGAGCTAAATCGACCGCTCCTTCTCCACCTTTCCTAAATACATCGGTGAGAATGACGTCAACTCCTTTAGCCGCACATCTCTCTTTTAGGCGTTCAATTTCTAATTCAGTATCTGTTGGAAATTGATTAATCGCAACTACTGTCGGCACACCAAATTTCGCTAGGTTTTCTAAGTGTCTTTCTAGATTCACGATTCCAGCGTCTAGTGCTGCTAAATTCTCATGAGCGAGTTCTGCTTTTGCGACTCCCCCATTCATTTTTAACGCTCGAATGGTCGCCACGATGACTGTCGCACTTGGCTGTAAATTAGCATATCTACTTTTAATATCAAAAAACTTCTCCGCTCCTAAATCGGCTCCAAAACCTGCTTCAGTTACAACATAATCAGCTAATTTTAAACCAATTTTTGTCGCCATTACAGAGTTACAGCCATGAGCGATATTCGCAAAAGGCCCACCATGTATAAATGCAGGTGTATTTTCAATCGTCTGAACTAAGTTAGGCATAATCGCATCTTTTAATAATAATGCCATTGCTCCTGTTGCCCCCAGTTCTTCAGCCGTAATGACCTTGCCCTCGTAAGTATAGGCAACAACCATTCTAGACAGACGCTCCTTTAAATCTGTCAAGCTTGAAGAAAGACAGAGGATCGCCATAATTTCAGAAGCGACTGTAATATCAAAGCCACTTTCCCTCATCACACCATCATATTTTCCTCCTAATCCAATCACTACATTACGAAGTGCCCGATCATTCATGTCCATAACTCGTTTCCAAATAACTTTCTTCGGATCAATATGTAAGGCATTCCCTTGATGGATATGGTTATCAAGTAAGGCAGCAAGTAAATTATGAGCTGAGGTAATGGCATGAAAATCTCCAGTAAAATGAAGATTAATATCTTCCATTGGCACAACTTGTGAATACCCTCCACCCGCTGCTCCACCTTTTATCCCAAAGACTGGACCAAGTGATGGTTCTCTTAAAGCGGTAATCGTTTTCTTGCCAATTTTATTTAATCCCATAGAAAGTCCAACATTAACAGTTGTTTTCCCTTCCCCTGCTGGTGTAGGGTTAATCGCTGTCACAAGAATTAACTTTCCATCCGGTTTGTCTTCTAATCTTGATAATACATCTAATGAAACCTTTGCTTTATATTTACCATATAACTCTAACTCTTCTTCTTTAATCTCCAAATATTTTGCCATTTCACTAATTGGAAGCATCTTCGCCTCTTGTGCAATTTGAACGTCTGTTTTCATAGTTCCTCCAAGTATGTAAAAATAGTTTTCGATTGCCTCAAGTCATATAAAAGTAAAATTCCACTATGTAACCATTTCATCCTCAATCATATTTGCCGCTCTATTTCCCCTCTTCCCATCTAAAATTATTCCTACCCTTACTATACCAAAAAATGAAGGGGTGGATGAGGGAAGTTTTTATCTTAGAATAATATCGACAGCCTTTGATTTCCCTTTGCACCCCCTGATTCTCTCACTTTTGGAATCATTGACTCCCTTTGATTCCCTTTGGCCCCCTAATTCCATTGCTTTAGGAATCACAAGCTAGAAAAAACCTTTTTATTAACAAAAAAAGAAGTCATTTTGAACTCCTTTTCAAAATGAACCCCTTTTCCTTATTAAACATTCACCCTATTCAATAAATTAATGACATCGGTCAAATCATTTACCATAAAGTCGGGTTCAATTTCATTTAGTGACATTTGATTGTTTCGATTTACCCAAACACTTTTTATCCCTAGCTTTTGGACTCCGAGAACATCCTGTGTTAATGAATCTCCCACATGCAAAACTTCCTCCGCCTTCACTTCCCCTAACCTTAAAGCTTCCTTAAACATATCCGGTCTCGGCTTATAAGAGCGAACATCCTCACTTGTAATCACTCCATTCACTTCTATTTCATGATACTCGAGTGCTTCCATAAGCTCCTCACGATCAACATTAGCGAGAATATAGACGGGTACATCCACTATCGCAAAAAAGGAAATGGCATCAGCATAAATAGCTGGACGCTTCCATTGGTCAAACATTTTTTCACTTAGAATGAGTGCATCTAAAGAAGCTTGAAAATGGGTCAACGTTTTTTGGATAGAAATAATTTCGACCTGTCGTTGTGACAAGAAATTGGCCCCATAGCTTTTTGTGAATAAATGATAAAATTGATTCCACCAGTATGTAGCAATTTCATTAATACTTATGTCTTTTAATGGGGAGGCTGCTTGAATTTCTAAACTAACCTCATAAATCACTTCCCCGACATCATGGACAACAGTTCCATAAAAATCTAAAAAAATTGCTTTTATTGACATAAGCCTATCTCCTTCCATATTTCCAAAAATGGCTACAATGATTGGTTGATTTATTGCGAGTATCAAAAGGAGCGTGACCTTATATAAACCATTATGTAAAAAAGAAATCGTAATAAGGTTTTATCATCTCTTTCTCTTAAAAAAGGCCCATTTTGGCTTTTACCTTATATTCGCTTTTCTTTAATCGATATCCTGTAAAAAAAGGGTAAAGATCCTTACATTCATTAGATTAATTAAAAAAGAGAGTGACCTTTTATAAGACAACTCTCATTCTACTCTTTTATTTTAGACTCCTTTTTATTACCGTTAACACATTTACTATTTAATAGAACTTTTGCATCTTACATAGAAAAACCCCTTCAAATAGAAAGTAAGAACAAAAGCCTACGCTCTTCCATTTCTACATGTAGGGGTACTATTAATGTATAATTGATAAAACCTTCTATAATTAGTACCTTATTTCATCGCATTTGCTGCAATCGCAGCTCCGAAAAGACCCGCTTCTGCTTTTAGCTTACTTACTCTTAGTCGCTTTTCAATCCCACTCTGAACTGGGTTTACAACAAGCTTCTTCAGCTCTTTTTTGATTAAATCTAGCAGCCATGGTTGATGATTGACTACTCCGCCTCCTAGTACGATGATGTCGGGATCGAGTACACAAAAGATTTGATGCAGCCCTTTTGCTATATCTTGAGTCATTTGAGTGACTATCTCTTGAGCCAAAGGGTCACCCTGCACAAATCGGTCCATTAATTGTATGACCGCATCTTTTGATTGTAAGTTCAATCGATTAACGCATTTTTTAGTAAGTGATGTTCCTGAAGCCTTTTCTTCTAACGTTTCTTTCTCATCACGGCCAACATAAGTAAGCCCAATTTCTCCAGCCATTCCGGCTCCACGAATTACTTCGCCTTTTTGAATAAAACAAGCGGAAATCCCTGTACTAATCGTTACGAAGGCCATTAACTCATTTTGTAATTGATGAGCGAGCCATTCTCCTTTTGCCGCCATATAGACATCATTATCAATCATAATTTCAGCTGTCGGAAAATTGTTTTGTAACCTTGAAACGAGTGGAAAGTCCCGCCAAGGTAAATTATTTTGATAAATGGCCATACCTTTCATTATGTCTACTTTACCTGGAAGCCCAACTCCAATGAATTGAACCTCTTTTTCCCTCACACCCGCCTCATTCAGTACATATTGAAACGCTAATAAAAGTTGTTCATACATCGTCTCGGCACTCTCTGTCCTACTAGGAAGGGTCTTTTGTGCATAGATGACTCCAGCTTCATTCAGTAAGGCAGTTGCGATTTTTGTTCCCCCAACATCAGCTGTTAACATATAATTCACGGCTTATCCTCCTTACATTAGAGGTTTAATTCGACTACTTGTGATAAGTTTTTTGGTTTGTCTGGATCATAGCCTAATCGCAAAGCTCGATAATACGCTAAATATTGTAATAGTGGCACATATAAAACAAGTCGATTTCGGTCTGAGATTTCCTGACCTATTGTTAAGGTATAGTCAGCTTCAAATGTTTCTGAATAAGGTCCAAGTGCAAGTACTTTTCCTCCTAACCTTTGAATATCTTTCACTAAATCTTGATCTAAATCTTCTGTTTGCTTTTGTGACATCACTACAACGACCGTTCTGTCGTCAACAATTGAAATCGGTCCATGACGAAACTCGAGATTGGAATAACTCTCACATTCTGTTTGTGTCATTTCTTTTAATTTCAACGTTACTTCCTTCGCTAACCCATTGTAGTAGCTAGCCCCTAAATAAATAAATCGTCGATATGTTAACTCAGCCGCAAACCTCTTGACTGAATCTTGCATTAATAATAAGTCCCCGACTAATCGGGGGATCTCCTTCAATTCTGTCCAATCCTCTTTTGCATCCATTAGTTTAGTTGTATATAATTGCAGGGCGTATAACATATTTGTAAAAGATTGCGTCATGACAACACTTTTTTCATTAATATGTTCTAAAGCAATAACTTCATCTGCTAATTCAGCCAAAGGACTCTCTTCAAAACAAGTAACCGCAAATGAACTAGTATTCGTTTTTTTATTAATAAACTTCAATGCAGCTACTGCCTCACTCGTTGTTCCGGAGCGAGAAATAACGACTACTTTATACGTTTTATTTTCGGTAAAATAAACGTCAGGATTCAAAAAGATTTCAGATGCAGGTACGGCCGATGCAAATTGTCCTGTGACGCTTTGGAAGTATTTCGCAGCTGAAATCGCTAGATAAAAGGACGTGCCACATCCAATGAAATAATGCATATCGACACTCTCTTTTTTAAACTTTTGCTTATTTATAATCTCGTACGTGTCCTTCATTTTATTTGCCTGTTCACTAATCTCTTGGTACGTATACATATTTCTTCATCCTCTCCAAATGAATTCATGATAACTTTTCTATTTTTATCTCGGCTTGAAAGCTCTTAATATCTGATGTCTTAATACATCCTGCATATAAATGAAGAGCATTAGACATTCCGCAAGCAACCCCTAATTTCAACGTTTGTTCAATCGATAGATTCGAGAGAAAGCCTGCTGTTAACCCAGCGACCATTGCATCTCCACTGCCTACTGTATTTTTCACCTCTAGTAATGGTGGCGTCAGGCTGTATTGACCTTCTTCACCAATGTAGAGAGCACCGTTTGCCCCTAACGAAAGACAAACATGTGGAATTCCTAGGTCAAGTAGTTTCTCCGCTGCCCTTATCATCTCTTGTCTAGACAACTTTTCTTTTCCTAACCAGTTCATTAATTCAGGCTCATTTGGTTTAATCAAAAAGGGCTTTTCACTAAGTGCGGCTTGAAAAGGTTCGCCACTCGTATCCAATATCGCTTTCGCCTTCGCGTGATCAATGATCTTGATTAATTGTCCATAGGCATTGATAGGAACTCCTTTTGGTAAACTCCCCGATAACACAACGAACTCACTTTGACTCGCTAATTGGTGGACAAGCTGACAAAGCTCTCCCCATTTCGCTTGATGAACAGTCGGCCCCTGTTCCAATAATTCTGTCTCTTGACCATTTCCATCAGCCATTATGTTGAGACATTCTCTCGACTCGTCTTCTATTTGAATAAATCGGTGTGGAATTGACCTTTCATTTAATAATTTCTGCACTTTTAAGCCATTAAATCCACCACTAAAACCTGACACTTTTACTTCATACCCAAGAGCTTGCAAAACTTTAGCGACATTAATTCCTTTGCCACCAGGTTCTTCATGTACTTGCTTAATTCGATTCGTTTTCCCTTTTTGAAAATTCGACAGAAAATACGTTTTATCTAATGCTAGATTGAGTGTGATTGTTGTAATCATAACGAAGACCCTTTGATTTAGATTGAAGAACGGTTATCTTTTCCTTCACGAGTGCTTTTACTGCTTCAGTGCCTGGGACAAAATATTTTCTCGGATCATCCTCCTCTGAATGTTCGGAAAAATATTGACGGAGCTCTTTCGCATAAATAAGCTTTAATTCGGTTGAAAAATTCACCTTTGAAACCCCGTAATCCAATGCCTTTTGTACGGCATCATCAGCAATACCAGAAGCACCGTGCATCACAATAGGACAAGCAACTCGTTCGTTGATTTCCTTTAATAAATCAAATTGTAAGTTTGGCTCCTTTTTATACATGCCATGAGCCGTTCCAAAGGCAGGAGCAAATGAGTCAATACCGGTTTGCTTAACAAAAAATTCAGCCATTTTTGGATCGGTATAAACGACTTCCTCTTCATTTACAACTAAATCGTCCTCTACACCACCAATTGTGCCAAGCTCTGCTTCAACTGGCACATCAAGCAAATGAGCAACTTCTGTCACCTTTTTAACGAGTGCGATATTATCCTCCAAAGCTAAGTGAGAACCGTCTATCATCACCGACGTATAGCCCGCTCTTAAACATTTCATAACGATATCAAAGGAATCACCATGATCTAAATGTAAGGCAACAGGAACCTTGGCTTGTTTAGCCGCTGATTCAGCCATTGCTTTCATATACTCAATCCCGACATATTTAATTGTGCCTGGTGTTGTTTGTAAAATAACGGGCGAACCCATCTCCTCGGCTCCAGCAATAATGGCCTTCATGATCTCTAAATTATGAGCTCCAAAAGCCCCAATCGCATAATGATTTTGATAAGCATCCTCTAATAATTGTTTAGTAGAAACTAATGACACATCATTCACTCCTCATCCGTTAATGGGTTGTTGGTACAAGTTAATCTTAGAAAAAATCATAGACTTTTTACATACAGGTCTATGATTTTTCTTCTAAATTAATTCTGTGTAAAATCGACAACGGTCTCCACGTACGATAGAACGGCAAAATTCAATAGGGACACCATTTAAATCATAGGCCGTTCGCTCTAGTAATAGTGCTGGAAAACCTTTCTCAGTTTGAAGTAACTGACTAGCTTCTTCCTCTAATAAGATCGGCTCGAATGCTTCTTTCGCCCTTGTCACAAACACTTGAAATTCTCTTTCTAATAAATCATATAAGGATACAGTTCCAACCTCTTTTAAACGCTCGATATCATCGACCACTTTCTTCGGTAAAAACGATTCTTCCAATATGATTGGTTCATCGTTCGCACATCGAATTCGTTTTAATACAATAACTTTCTCCTTTTTCTCTAAAACTAAAGCCTGCTGTACTTCCTTGCATGGCTCAACTTCCTTTACCTCAACAATAATATCAGAAGGGTTCATCCCTTTTTCTTTCAGAACCTTACTAAAGCTATAAAAACCGGTTAAAGGTTGCTCTAGTTTCTGTTTAGCTACATACGTTCCTTTTCCTTGAACTCGGTAAAGCACGCCCTCTTTCACTAAATCTTCTATCGCTTTTTTAACTGTATTTCGACTAATGCCATATTGCTCCATTAGTTGATTTTCTGACGCAATTTTATCCCCCGGCTTCCAATCCCCTTCACTAATCGTCGAAATTAACACTTCTTTTAATTGATGGTAAAGGGGGATCAAACTATCATGTTGTAACCCTGGCATAACAAAGTTCTTCCTCTCACTTACATTCAATCACTTCTCAAAAAAATCGATTGAATAGTAATAATTGTTAGTTAATTAATTGAATTGATTATACCCCTCCCCTGTTAACACGTCAACCCAACCAGCTTACACCTATTCACTTTATCCTTTTGGTTCTGTCTATCAATTTGGCTATTTTGAACTGCCCATCGTAATTCCTTCGATAAAGTAACGTTGTAAGAAGATAAAAATAAGAACCATTGGCCAAATTGCCAATAATGACCCTGCCATTAAAACAGGGAAATTCGTTGAGTATTGTCCTTGAATCGCAACTAACCCTGCAGAAAGTGGCAATTTAGCTTGTGAACTATTAACAATTAATGGCCATAATAAATCATTCCAAGACCAAAGCATCGTAAAAATAGCGAGTGAAATCAACGCTGGTTTTGTTAATGGCAATAAGATAAAGAAAAAGATTTGGAAATGATTACAGCCATCAATCCTTGCTGCCTCATCTAACTCTTTTGGCAATCCCATAAAGAATTGACGCAAAAGGAAAACCCCAAAAGCACTAAATAAACCTGGAACTATTAAAGCTTGTAAAGTATTTAACCAGTTTAACTCTACCATAATTAAATATTGCGGAATCGCATAAGCCTGAAGTGGAACCATTAAAACGGATAGGGTAATAATAAATAAAACGTTCCTTCCGGGAAAAACAATTCTGGCAAATGCATAGGCGGCAAATGAACAAATAATCAGCTGCCCGACCGTTCGACCTACAGTCATCATGATCGTATTCCAATAAAACTGTAAAAATGGCATATAATCAAAAACTCGAACATAAGAAGCCCAGTTCCATTCATTCGGAATTATAGTAGGAGGCACTTGTGTTACCTCCCCCATCGTTTTTAAAGAAGTTAAGACCATCCAAATAAATGGGATAATCATTAACACCGCACCAATGGATAGGATCAGATGGATGATTAACGCACGATTTGATTTTAGCTTCATGATACCCTCCTTAGTTGTAGTGAACCCATTTCTTTTGGAAATAGAATTGAAAAATAGTTGCGACTAAAATAATGACAAATAAATTAATCGAAATTGTCGCTCCATAACTTAAATCATGGTTAATAAAAGCTTCACGATAAAACAAATACACAAGGGTTTGCGTGTCAAAAGCAACCGGACTATCTATGCCAACCATCATGTAAATAAGCTCAAATGTCTGTAATGTACTAATAATCGAAATCACACTGACAAAAAACAAAGTCGGCGTCAGGAGAGGCACCGTAATTTTCGCAAATTTGGCAAAGGGTCCAGCTCCATCAATTTCAGCGGCTTCATAATAGGAGGGTGATATATTTTGTAAACCAGCTAAAATAATAATCATGTTATAACCAATCGTTGACCAAATCGCGACAACGATAACCGCATAAAGAGCAAAACTACTATCGACTAGCCAATAAGGCCCTTGAATCCCAAAAAAGCCAAGAACATGATTAATTAAGCCATAATCTCCATTGTATAACCATTTCCAAACCATCCCGACAGCTGCTGGCATTGTAATAACAGGTAGAAAATAAAGCGTCCGGTACATCGTTACGCCACGAATTTTTTGATTGAGTAAAACAGCGACAACCGTTGAGAAAAAAACACTCGTTGGTACAGCGATAGCCGTAAAGATAAAAGTATTCTTCAAAGCCATCCAAACATTTGGATCTTGAAATAAACGCACATAATTTTCTAATCCTATCCATGACACTTGACCAAAAGAACCATACTCTGTAAAAGACAAGTAAATGGTATAAAAGATCGGGCCAATATTGAAGATGAACAGTCCTAGAAAACACGGTGCAATAAATAGGTAAGCCCACATATAATCTTGTTTTTTCATAGGAGTTAACTTCAGACTCAACTTATTTTGCGAGACGGTTTTCGTATTCAACATACTATCTCTCCTCATTCAATTTGAATAAGCCAAAATGGAGGGGGGAGGGAAATGCCTTGTCCACGCTTCCCCCTGCTCACATGCATTAATTCGATTCGTTTTCTAAAATCTCTTCAATTTTTTCAGCGAGTTCATCAGCAATTTCTTCATATGTCACTTCCCCTGCCCACACTCGGTTTAAATAATCCGTTTCCACTTGCTGCCAAGTCCTCGTGTGCAATGAGTTCGGCAATGGATCCGCATATTCCACTTGGTCAATAAAGGCTTGGGCATTAAAATTCGGTAATGAATCGACCCATTTTTGCTCAGTCCCCGTATACGCTGGGATAACCGTTCCTGTCTCTGCTTGGATTTCAGCCGCTCTTTCCGAACCTAAAAATTTCAAGAACTCCCAGGCCGCCTCAGGATGATCGGTATGACTAGCAATTACATTTCCAAGTCCGTGAATCGTCGATGATCTTTTTTCTCCCATTGGTAATGGGGCCACATCGACTTTATCCTTAATAAATTCATTATTGGAGAAAACAGGTGCAAACCATGAACCTGATACAAACATCGCGACATTCCCCGACTCGAACATACTTGATGCAGGTGTATCTGTCATTTGTTGAATCGTTGGCGATACTTCATACTCATGAATTAAATCCGTCCAAAATTTAATACCTGCGACCGCTTCTGGTGTGTTATGACCAGCTGAATTTGTTTCTAAATCAATGATATAACCACCCGCTTGATGAATCGTATTATAAAAACCTGATTGAGAATTTAAATGTGCTGCAATTCCATATACACGATTGTCCGTATCTGTTATTTCTTTTGCTGCTGTAATTAAATCATCCCATGTCCACGTATCATCTGGATATTCGACTCCTGCCTCATCAAACAGCTCACGGTTATACCATAATCCAATCGTGTCATAATCTTTTGGTATCCCATACTGGCTTCCACCTGCACTATATAAATTAGTTAATGTCTCAGGATAGTTTGAAAAATCGTAACCATCCTTTGCCACGTATTCATCCAAATTGAGTAACATATCACTCTCAGCAAATAATCTAATATTCGGTCCATTCATCCAAAAAATATCAGGTAACGATTGCCCAGTCCCTGCAATTTCAAGGTTATCCCAATATTGAGCAAAAGGAGTGTTCTCAATATTAATCGTGATGTTTGGATGTTCTTCATTAAATTCTTCCACAATTTGTTCAAGTGCTGGCATTTGATCCAAATCCCAAACCATATACGACAACGTCACTTTTTCATCTCCACCCGCACTATTTGAACAAGCAACAAGCAACATTAAAGCAGCAACCATTATTAACACTTTTTTCATTTGATCTTCTCCTCCAGTAAAATGATTTTTAATTCTAATACTCACAAAACATAGGCATGATAAACTAAGCTATTTATATTTAATAAAGAACCGCCAACAGGTTGATAGGTTGTTGGTACAAGTTTATTTAAAAAAATATCAGCTACTTTGAGCGATACTTTCCTTCTCAACTTATATGGCTTAATTCTTGACTGACTTCCATTACTTTTCCACCTGCTCGAATTGATTCTGTCGCCGCACATCCAACTGCAACGCTCATTCTTCCCGCAAATGGAGTTGTCAAAGGCTGTTTATTATGAAGGACTAATTCAACAAAGTCACTACAGATTTTTGGGTCGGCTCCGCCGTGGCTACCTGTCGTTTCCTTCATTTCATAAGTAATATCACTAAATTCATGCCAAGAATTAGATTTCCGCGTTTTGACGTACACTTTTTTCTCAAGCTCTGAATTTTCAATTCTTCCTTTCGTTCCAATAAACGTATAATTTCTTTGATAATCTGGCGTAAAATGACATTGGAGATAAGAAGCTTTAATTCCATTCTCAAGTTCCATCATCACCATGTTATTATCCTCAACATCAATTTCCTTGCGAAAAGCACATTGTGTTAATGTATGCAGACTTGCCTCTGGACAGGTGTCTTGAATGTCACAGGTTGGACATGTTAAGTCATTTGGTTGCTCCCCACCGAAATAATCTAACCCGCCAAACGCGGTTACTTTTTTCGTATACTGTCCCGTAATCCAATGAATGACATCGAGATCATGAGAGCCTTTTTGTAATAATAATGAGGTCGTATTTTCAGACGCCCCATGCCAGTCATGATAGTAATAATAACCACCTAAACCAACAAAGTGTCTTACCCAAACCGTCTTTAACTCTCCTATTACACCCGAGTCAATAATTTCCTTCATTGTCTGATACATTGGCATATAACGCATATTAAACCCGACCATTAAATGCTTCCCTGACTTTTTCTGTTCCGCTATAATTCGATCACAGCCCTCAACTGTAATAGCAAGAGGCTTTTCACAATACACATGCTTCCCCATCCTCAATGCTTCAATCACATGCTCTTCATGTAAATAATCAGGTGATAAAACAGCTACTGCATCCACCTCAGGATGTTGAAGCAATTCCTTATAATCCGTCGTTACAAAAACTTCCTGCTTAATCATTTCTCCAAATTGATCCAAACGTTCTTGCGACTTATCCGCTACAGCGACAACCACTGACTTTCCCTTTGGATTATGCCAGTATTTCGCAATCCCACTACGTAAACCAGCTCCAATAATACCGATTCGTAATTGTTTCATTTCATCGACTCCTTATATCAATTCCTGTGCTAAATATATCATTCTGTTTTTCTAAATAAGGATTCTTCTTCGTTTTCGTTTTTCCGATAATAAGCCAAACGTTTTCCAATAGATTAAAAAAATTTTACCTAATTCGTTGAATCCCTAATAATTAATTGGTTCGGCAATTGAATTTTCACTTGAATAACCGTTCTTTTTTCAATATGGTCAATTAATGTTTTCGCAGCCATTTCACCTAATTCGGTTTGTGGAATAGCAATAGTTGTTAATGGTGGATTTGAATACTTTGATAGCTCAATATTATCGATCCCAATAAACGCTATATCATCTGGCACACTTAATTTATGGGCTACTACCGCTCTCATTGCGGCAATCGCTAGCAAGTCACTAGCACAAACCATTGCACTTGGAAGGTTTGTATGACCACCATTTGCAATAATCTTGTTCATCCCTTCGTAACTGCTATCTAGTTTCCAGCATGTATTCACTACCCATTTAGGATTGATTAGAAGACCCGCTTCTTCCATTGCATATCGATAGCCTCGATATCTTTTTTCCGCTTGAAAATCTTTATAATTTTCACCTATTCCTCCACCGATAAACCCAATCTCGGTGTGACCTTTAGCAACTAAATACTGAACAGCTTTTTTGACAGCTGAAATTCGGTCATAATCAATGACTGACATATCCTTATCTGTATAAAAAAAGTCTATTCCTACTACAGGTACATATTTAGTAATATAATTCAAAGTCTCATCATCTAATTGTTCGACTAAAATTAACCCTTCAATTCCTGACTCATGGATCGTTTTCACAAGAGTTGTCTCATTCTGAAGCTCTTCTTTGTAAACGTTTACAAATGTATAACCAGCCTCCGTAAGAGCATTATAGACCCCACCATAAATATTAGAAAAATACGGATTAACTTCAGCACTTTTAAGATTGGCGACCCAACCTACTTTGTGAGTACGCTTCGAATTTTTGCTAAGCACATTACTTACTAAACTTCTTGCATTTTCATTTGGTACATACCCTAACTCTTTAACCGCTTCCCAAATTTTCCTCCGTGTTTCTTGGTGGACATTACGTGATGTATCATTTTTAATCACTCGAGAAACCGTTGAAATTGAGACGCCGACATGCTCTGCAATATCTTTTAATCTAGCCAATTCTTCTTACCTCACTAACCACAATTGATCTGTAGCTTCATGTTTGTATTCAGTGTAACTAGCCACCCTCCTTTTTTAATAGATTAATATTCTGATAATTCAAAGTATAAAATCAAAACATTCAAGCTGTCAACCATCATTTTAAATTTAATTTATGGTCATATCTTTTAGTGAGCATTTTTTATTAGATTCACGTCTGTAAATCAACCCCAAATATCCTCTAATTATCATTTCTTTCACAAGGAATTTTTTATTTTGCATGGACAACTTTATGCAAAAGGAAAAAATTAATAATTTCTTCACCCGATCCTTACATTTCATTTACAATGCTCCTGTAAGATCTGTATAGGCATATAGTATCAGGAGGAATGATTCAGCATGAAATGGTCTACATCCAAACTAAAGACAAGGCTTTTTATTTTATTTACCTCATTATTAATTATTTCCATAAGTGCTGTTGGAATTAGTTCTTATTCCAAAGCTAGTAAGCTCACAACTGAAATGATTGAGAATCGGTTAATTCGAGAAACGGACATGATGAATTACATAGCAGAAAATTTAAAATTTGTTTATATTAGCGACGAAGAATACTTTATGCAACAACTTGAAATAAATGTCCGTAACCAAAAGGAGACACTTAATTCAGATGGATTAGAGACTGATTTTCTGTACATCGTTGATCAAGAAATTATTCCTTTTAAGATAAGTGATGGTGTAATTCCATCACTTCCAGCTCCACTTAAAGATACAATGATTCAATCGAAAAATGGGTTAATCCATGAATCGATCAATGGAAAAGATTATACGATAGCCTTTCGTGAAATGCAGGAAATCAACGGGATCTATGTTTTATTGACAGCCACTAATTCTTATATGACTCCTGTTTATGGAATGGCTCAATTTACCTTTCTTGTAACAGTTATTAGTATCATTATCGCTTCTATTTTCATTTACTTTTTTGTAAGAACGATCGTAAATCCTCTTACTACTTTACGGCAGACAATGAAGGATGCAAGAGAAGGTCGTTTATATCAATTACAATCACTTAATACATCGATTCCCGAAATAAACTCCTTACATAAAAGTTATAACGAAATGATTAGTCAAATGCAACAGATGATTGAGGAATTACATGGTACAACAAAAGAACTCGAAACGAGTGGAGTAGAACTAAAACAATCATCAAGTGAAGCTCTTTCCTCTAGCCAACAGTTAATTTCTGCTATTAATCTTGTTCAAATTGGTGCAGAACAAACGGCTAGTAGTTCTACTCAAAATGTCCAGAGTTTCAATCAAATGAAAATCAAAATGGACGAAATATCCGAGTGGATGGAAAATGTTACAACAAGCTCCGAGCAAATGAATCACTCAGCAAAAACAGGTGAGAATAACATAAAAGAATTAATTACTTTTATGAATCAATTTGGCGAGGAGTTTACGACATTTTCAACCATAATCAAACAAGTTAAAGAGAACTCTCTCTCCATTACTAATCTAATTAGCTTAGTCACTGGTATTACTGAACAAACAAAATTGTTAGCTTTAAATGCCTCAATTGAAGCCGCTCGTGCTGGTGCTGAAGGACGGGGCTTTGCTGTAGTTGCCAAAGAAATTCGCAAACTAGCCGAACAATCGACAAATGCTACAAAAGAAATCTCCTTCACGATTCATAATATGGAACAAATCTCTATCAATGCTGCCTCTGAATTCGAACAGCTTTTAGCTAAAATTCAAGCAAATCTAGTAGTGGTCACTAATTCAAAAAGCTCAATTGATGAACTAATGCTAGGGATCCAAAAAGTAAGTGAGGGCTTACATATCGTACAAAAAGAATTAAATGATTTCGAGCAAATCCTCCCTCAACTTGAGCAAGAAGCAGAGAATTTTTCTTCCGTCTCCCAAGAAACGTTAGCAAGTACAGAAGAAATGCTTGCTGTGAGTGAAAATCAAATACTACTTATGACCAGAACGAATGAAATCGGTTTGAAGCTAAATAAACAATCGGACTCCATTTCTGGCGTGACAGCGAGATATAAGGGAAATTTTAATTAACTATTGATCTGAAATTCGGGGAGGCCTGCTGCTGCATATGAGCAGCGGCTTTTTCTGTTCTAGCTTTCTAACAAACTAACTTCTTTCATTTCTCGCATAAAAAACAATATAAAACCTCATCAATGACAACTCCGTTTAGAAATCCATCTAGACAATAAATTTCCTTTTGACAGCTATGACAGTTTCCTACTAATTCCTTCAACTTCATTCACCTACTTTATATGAATGTTGATTTAATAATTCTCTCAATGAATCCGAGTTATGAATTAAATCCTCTAATGTATATTCATACAAAACGTTTAAATAGGCTTGAGTTGCTTGTTTTAATACTCCTTTTAATGTACAGGCTGGTGCTAGAGCACAAGCATTCTTATTCGGGTCAAAACATTCTACCATATGGAAATCATCTTCCGTTTGCCTAACGACTTCTCCAATATTAATATCTATTGGCAACTTAGCTAATTTTAGTCCACCATTTCTCCCACGAACATTCTCAAGATACCCAATTTTCCCTAATTGATGGACGACCTTCATAAGATGATTTTTCGATATATGATACGTATCAGCAATTTCTTGAATTTTAACTAAATGCTCTTGTTTATTGATAGCAAGATAAATCAACACACGTAAAGAGTAGTCTGTGTAGTTCGTTAACCGCATGACTTCCCCTCATTTCTCAATTATTTATTTCATTTTATCATAACCCCTGTCAGAATTCTTTTCGTACAATTTTGTGAACACAAATGTGTCAAAAATTTAAAGATGTATTTAAAATATATCTTTTATTTAATTAAGCTGATATTAATAAAGAGAAGATTATTTTAAATCATAATTTAGGAGCGTGACCAAACATGCTAAATTCAAAAACGATCGCCATTATTAAATCTACTGTCCCTGTTTTAGAAATACATGGTGAAAAAATTACCACACGTTTTTACAAGCTTATGTTTCAAAACCACCCAGAACTACTTAATATTTTTAACCATATTAATCAAAAGAAAGGTCGACAACAAGCCGCTTTAGCAAATGTCGTTTATGCCGCTGCCCTTCATATCGACCAATTAGAAAACATTATCCCAGTTGTAAAACAAATCGCTCACAAACATCGCAGTTTAGGAGTGAAAGCAGAACACTACCCTATTGTTGGAGAGCATCTTCTTTTAGCAATTAAAGACGTACTTGGAGAGGCTGCTACTGATGAAATCTTGCAAGCTTGGGGAGAAGCATATGGTGTCATTGCCGATGCCTTTATTAGCATTGAAGCAGAAATGTATGAGGAAGCCGAGCACCAACAAGGCGGCTGGAAGGATTTCCGTCATTTTACCGTATCTAAAAAAGTTAAAGAGAGCAGCATGATCACCTCCTTCTATCTAAAATCAGAAGATGGCCAGCCTATTCCTTCTTTCCTTCCAGGACAATATGTGAGTGTCAGAGTCCGTATTGCTGGAGAAGAATATACTCATATCCGCCAATACAGCTTATCGGATGCCGCTGGAAAAGATTATTATCGTATTAGTGTCAAGCGCGAAAATGAAAAAGACAAACCAAATGGTATAGTATCCAATTATTTACACGAAGAAATTCAAGAAGGAGATACCCTCGAACTCAGTGCTCCTGCTGGTGATTTTGTACTAGACCCAGCAGGTGATCGACCTGTCGTTCTAATAAGTGGTGGGGTTGGATTAACTCCGATGATGAGCATGTTATTAACAAGTGTACAGCAACAACCTAACCGAGAGGTCACCTTTATTCATGCAACCATGAACGGTGAGACTCATGCCTTACACAACCAAGTTAAGCAGGTTTCAACTGAACATCCAAACGTTAAATCCTATGTTTGTTATCAATCACCAACAGAGTCCGACTACGAGCAACAAAACTTTCAAAAAGAGGGATTCATTGATTTAGCTTGGTTACAGTCCATTATTGAAGATAAAGAGGCTGACTTCTATTTCTGTGGTCCCGTTCCATTTATGAAAGTGATTAACGAATCTTTAAAAGAGTGGGGCATCACAGATAACCAAATTCATTATGAATTTTTTGGACCAGCGATGAAACTATAAAAAAGTTAATAGCTTAATCAAAGAGGTAGGGATAAAATCCTTCTCTGATATGAAAAGCCGGTGACATTCTACTCGTTAAAATGTCACCGGCTTTCATTATATTTATTGAAACGGAAGTGGGTGGCGATGAATGGAGTTCTACTCACCGCTCCCAAAAATCATGCTCCGCATGTTTTCGTCCACTAGGGCACAGGTTAATGAAGGTCATAGCGTAAAGTAACTAAATTCAAAACAGAGAAATAGAGAAACCAAAAACAATTAAAATATATTCTTTGAACTTACTTTCCACTTTCTATAGCTAGTTATATCACTGGCTTCTTTTCTTGATTTTTCCCTGTGTTTAATCTTTCTTCTAAATAACTTTTATCCAATCACGTCCCACAATATGTTTGATAGCCTTCATCATTCTTAGGTAACTTTGTGAATTCATTCTGCTTATCCGAATAAGCAAAAGGATCAGATAGAACTTCTAGCAGCTTTTCCATCACCGTAAAATCTTCATCCATCACAGCAGCTTCTAGTGCTTCCTCGACTCGGTGATTCCGCGGAATAATCGCTGGATTTTTTGATTTCATCAATAGTTTGGCTTCTTGTTTGCTTTCTTTTTGATTATCTAATCTTACTTGCCATTGCCTTTGCCATTCTTTAAATTCTGATGACTGATAAAAGTCACTTTGTTCATATTGCTCTAGAGTTAGAGCCCTAAACGTGTTTGTATAATCGACCTTATGTTGTTCCATTAACTTTAGCAATGTTTTGACTAACTCTTCATCCTTTTCCTCTTTTTGGAATATACCTAATTTTTCAGCCATTCCAGCTAAATAGGCTTGCTCATATAAAGGCCCAAAGCTTTCAATCGCTTGTTGTGCCAACTCTAAAGCTTGTTCTTTGTCTTCTGAAAGTAATGGGATGAGCGTCTCAGCAAACCTAGCGAGATTCCATGCCGCTATATATGGCTGATTGCCGTAAGCATATCGCCCCTGTCGATCGATTGAACTAAAGACTGTCGCCGGATCATACGTATCCATAAAAGCACACGGACCATAATCAATCGTTTCCCCACTAATTGACATATTATCAGTGTTCATTACGCCATGTATAAAGCCAACGAGTTGCCATTTAGTGATTAACTCTACTTGATGTTTGATCACGTTTTCTAACAAAGAAAGATAAGGGTATTTGGCTTCAGCTACTTTTGGATAATGCCTTTGAATCGTATAATCAGCGAGTGCTTTTAGATGATCAAATTCGCCCATTTGAGCTGCATATTGAAAAGTTCCAACGCGAATATGACTTGCGGCGACTCTCGTTAAAACCGCCCCATCTAATGTCGTTTCTCTGTAGACAGGCTCACCCGTTGTCACAACTGCTAAGCTACGAGTTGTCGGAATTCCTAAACCAAACATCGCTTCACTCATGATATATTCCCGTAACATCGGTCCAAGGGCTGCTCGCCCATCACCTCCACGAGAAAACACCGTTCGCCCTGAACCTTTCAATTGAATGTCAAAACACTCCCCTTTTGGCGTCATTTGCTCCCCAAGCAATACCGCACGTCCGTCCCCGAGCATAGTGAAGTTACCAAACTGATGGCCCGCATAAGCTTGAGCCAATGGTTTTGCCCCGTCTGGAGCCAGATTTCCAGCCAAAATATTAAGGCCTTCTTCCGCCAATATTGTTTCATTTAAACCAAGGTCTTGAGCTAGTCTCTTATTGAAAATCACTAAACGAGGCTCACTAACACGATTTAAACTCTGATTACTATAATAGGCATGAGGCAAACGACTATATGAATTGTCCAAATTCCATCCCATTTTCTCATGATTATGTACTGACATAGTTTCACCTTTTCATCATCTGTCTTATCTTTAGTGTAACTTTTTCTAATCAAGAAGACAAAAAAGTGCTTTATAAAATCAGCTCAAACTTCGCCACTTAAAATCAATAACTAAAGAACCCCCTAACTTCACTCATCAGTAAATTAGGGGGGATTTTAAATGTTAGTTTTTCGGATTAATAATAATTTCGACACGTCGGTTTTTTTTACGACCACTTTCATCATCATTTGATTCAATTGGTCTCGTTTCGCCATATCCATTTATCGTAATATTTAAATGCCCTATATCACCATTTTCACTTAAATATTCTTTCACCGACTGTGCTCTTCGCTCCGATAAATCGATATTATAATCGGCATCACCTTGACTATCGGTATGGCCATCAATATGAATAATCGTACTCGACTCCAGTCCATTTAAAATGGTCACTATATCATCTAGTGTTGACGTCGAGTCTAGCTTCAACTCATGGCTATCATAATCAAATAAGACATCATCTGGCATCGCCACTTTGATTTCCTCTTCGTCAGAGGTCAGATTCGTTTCTTCCGGTACTTCGATTTCCGGAGGTTCTGGATATAGCTCCATATAAATTCGCTTAGAGCCGTTATCGCCTTCCTCAACTAATTCCCCGCTTATATTTTCGTAATTCTCACCATATACGTCCTTCATCGCTTTTTTCAGCTCATGTGTCATATTTGGACCACTCATAATTTGGATATAACCTTCTGGACGTTTAGAAGAATACTGAATTCTTAATAAAAAAGTCCCATCTGGTTGTACTTTTGTTTTATTCATATAAGTAAATTGTGGGGTAACCGCTGCTGGAGAGGAGAAGTACCCTCCCTGAATTTCCGCTCCTTCAATTAAATTCATTTTTCCTCTCACATAATAAAACCGATGATCATTCGTTAACTCATAATCAAACCACAGCTCTGTCTCTCCATAATCAACCGGTTTTTCCGCTCTTTCCGGTGTAGAAAATTCTACTTCAATCTCATTCCCATCTAATAAAACATAAATCGGAACAAACACTTTTTTAGATACTTCCCCATCAAATGATTCACTTTGATAAATATGAGCACCTGTCAAATTTTCGCCATTTTCTCCATATACTTCACTGATTTCATTCACTTGACTTTGCGATGTAACCTCTAAAGTAATTTCTATATACTTGCCATTTTGAAACTCAGACGGTCTTTCCATTTCAACAATAATGGTCCCATCCTCTTTGACCTCTGTATCATCATTTGTTAACATTCCCATCACTAAGCGATTACGAAATGGCTCCATATACTTATCTACCTTGACTTTTGTTCCCGGCAAAAGATTACTAGCTGCCTCAATGCGCATCGTACTTGCATCGACTTTTAATACACCTTCAATAAATACCTCTCCATCAAACGTTAAATCATTCCCTATCTCTTCACTTTCATTCAATTGCTCAGCCACCACCTCATCTTCCGCTTCATTCGTCCACACACTCTCATCACTCTTATCAACCTTATTAGTACAAGCAACGAGTATAAGTGCCAATGCCATTAGAAAACTAATAAATATGAAATAATTTCGCTTCAAAAAACTCTCCTCCATCTCCATACGTCAGTTGCCTCAACATAATATCATACATATTTTGGATAATATGAACTTTTTCTTCGTTTACAGTATTTTGAAACTTTTGACCTTATTTAGACTAGAGCAAAAGCCTTGATTTTTTTCTGTTTCATAGTACTAACGACAGAAAAAAGAGGCCCACACAGTCATACCTGCTCCTATGACTGTTGGCCTCTTTTTAAATTGTTCATTATATTTCTAACTATTATTTAAAAGCTCTCGTTGCTGCAACTGCTTTTTTCCATCCTTCATATAATTTATCACTTGTTTCTATTTCCATTGCTGGTGTAAACGAAGCATCAATCGCCCATTGTTTCGCAATTTCTTCTTTGTCTTTCCAATAGCCAACCGCAAGTCCGGCTAAATAGGCGGCTCCTAACGCTGTCGTTTCATTTACTTCCGGACGTTCAACAGGAACATTTAAAAGGTCGCCTTGGAATTGCATCAAGAATTCATTCTTAACGGCCCCTCCATCTACACGTAATGTCTTTAATTCTATACCAGAATCAGCCTCCATCGCTGAAAGCACATCCTTCGTTTGATAAGCAAGCGACTCTAATGTGGCACGGACAAAATGCTCTTTTGACGTTCCCCGTGTAATGCCAAAGACCGCCCCACGAGCATCACTATCCCAATACGGGGTCCCAAGTCCAACAAAAGCCGGAACAACGTATACTCCCTCTGTCGATTCAACCTTTTGTGCGTAGGCCTCACTATCTTTTGCATCCTTAAACATTCGTAAACCGTCTCTTAACCATTGAATCGCCGAGCCTGCCACAAAAATGCTTCCTTCTAATGCATACTCTACCTTGCCATCAAGTCCCCACGCGATTGTTGTCAATAACCCGTGATTTGATGGAACGGCTTTTTCTCCTGTATTCATTAACATAAAACAACCTGTGCCATACGTATTTTTGGCCATTCCTTCTTCAAAGCATGCCTGCCCAAATAAGGCCGCTTGCTGATCCCCCGCCACACCGGCAATTGGCACTTCATGACCAAAGAAATGATAATCGACCGTATGAGCATATACTTCAGAGGAAGGCTTCACTTCAGGGAGCATCGAGGCTGGAACCCCTAATATATCGAGCAATTCTTCATCCCACTTTAAATCGTAAATATTAAACATTAACGTCCGTGAAGCATTCGTATAATCGGTCACATGGGCTTTCCCACCAGACAGTTTCCAAATAAGCCAACTATCAATCGTGCCAAATAACAATTGACCATTATCGGCTTTTTCCCTCGCACCATCAACATTATCTAAAATCCACTTCACCTTTGTTCCCGAAAAATAAGCGTCAATTAAAAGCCCTGTTTTCTCTCTAAATAAATC
This sequence comes from Alkalihalobacillus alcalophilus ATCC 27647 = CGMCC 1.3604, assembly GCF_000292245.2. Lineage (GTDB taxonomy): Bacteria > Bacillota > Bacilli > Bacillales > Bacillaceae_D > Alkalihalobacillus > Alkalihalobacillus alcalophilus. Next base: position 93,768 of record NZ_ALPT02000002.1, read on the forward strand.
ATTATGTCCGTCCGCCTTTAGCTCGTCACAAATTTCACTCGTTTGCCTTGATTGCCAGACAATCGCATTATATACCGGCACACCTGTTTCCTTATCCCAGACAACCGCCGTCTCACGTTGATTCGTTATTCCAATCGCTTCCACTTGAGCTGGTTGAACACCTGACTCTGCTAATACTCCAGCAAGAACAGCAAGCACCGAACCCCAAATTTCATTGGCATTATGCTCGACCCAACCAGGCTGAGGGAAAATTTGGGTAAACTCCTTTTGAGCTGTATGAACAATCTCCCCACTTTTATTAAATAAAATCGCTCTTGAACTCGTTGTTCCTTGATCAATTGATAAAATATATTTCTCCATCATAATCCTCCTCATTTCCTTTCTCAAGCCAAGCTACTCTCTTTTTTTCCAAAAATTAACGTAAGCACTAATATAGCAATGACAGACCCAAGAACAACCCATGTAATCGTCGAAATCATACCAGCAAAGAACACTTGATAAAAGATAGCCCCTAACGCTCCTCCCATTAATGGTCCAACAACCGGTATCCAAGCATAACGCCAATTCGATGATCCTTTTCCATGAATCGGTAGCAAAAAGTGAGCAATACGTGGACCAAGATCCCTCGCTGGATTAATCGCATACCCTGTCGTTCCACCTAATGACATACCAATCGCAACAATTAACAAACCAACGGCAATCGGATTCAAACCTTCTGTAAAACTGTTAGCACCGATAAATAAGAGCCCAAGCACTAAAATAAATGTTCCAATCATCTCACTTAAAAGGTTAGCAAACGTGTTCGGGATAGCTGGACCTGTTGAGAATACGGCAAGCTTTGCCCCTTGATCAGTCGTTGCACGCCAATGTGGTAAATAATGAAGGAAAACGATAACCCCACCAATAAAAGCACCCGTGACTTGTGCGATCATATAAAGTGGAACATCTGCCCAAAGAAAGTCACCAGTCACTGCAAGCCCTAAAGTAACAGCTGGATTCAAGTGAGCCCCACTAATCGAACCAACGGCGAATACCCCCATCGTGACAGCCAAACCCCAAGCAAGGGTTACGACCACCCAACCACCACTATTGGAATACGTCTTCTTTAAATTAACACCCGCAACGACCCCGCCACCAAAAATAATTAAAATCATCGTTCCTATTACTTCTCCAAGAAATGCCGACATACCTCTTACCCCCGTTCTGAATTTTTATCTAAGAAAAAAGAGACTCCCAAATAACCTCTCAATAAAATGAGAGCGATAAATGTGAGTCTCCTAATCTCCAACACATCTATTAACTTGTTAATGACCAAAAGATAACGCTTTCACAAAAAGAAAAACATTAACTTAAACTTTCCGACATTAATGACTTTTTATTTTTCCACAAACTACTTTTTGATGTCGTAATCGCTGAAGCTCCTGCCTCCAACGCAGCGATTATTTCCTGCTCCGTCCGTATGAGACCCCCTGCCAATATCGACGTGTTTAGCCGCTCCTTCACCTCCTTTATCATCCATGGCATCGACCCTGGTAAAACTTCAACATAATCAGGTCTAATCTTTTCCGCTAGCTTACAGCTTCTCTCTAATGCAAGAGAATCTATGAGAAACACGCGTTGGATCGCGATTACTCCCTTTTGTTTCGCCTTCATGATCACACCTGATTTCGTAGAGATAAGACCAAAAGGCTTAAATTCGTGACAAATAAATTCCGTAGCAGACTCATCATTTCGCATACCATGAATCATGTCGACATGATAAATGATTTTCTTACGATGAAGTTTTGCCAAGCTCGCAACATGTTTCATTTGTGAAATATGCATTTCTAAAAAAATACCTATCTCAAGAGAACTATGAAGAAACTGTTCATATTCTTTAAAATTGGATATAGCCGGCAAAACCTTTTGTTCCATCGCTTGCACTCTCCCTTATTAATCTAAATAGAAGGAGCAGTTTGTTCGCACGGTGAATATCACTCTTTTCATCTCCTTGTACATTGTATGAAGCTCTTTTCCGATTATGACAAGCAAAGATAGGAGTGAATAAATATTTATCACACACCAGGATGGCCAGTTTTGTTGCTTAGTCGTATTTATATGCACCATATTTTTGCTATAACTTGATTTACATTACTTATTCCTGTTTATTCGCACCGTAATTTCGGCCATCCCTGGGTTTCATTACCTATTACCTTTTATTCGCACCGTAATTCCGACAGCTCGGCTTTTTCATTACCTATTACTGTTTATTCACACCGTAATCCCGACAACACGGCTTTTTCATTACCTATCACCGTCAATTCGCACCGTAATTCCGACAACTCGGCTTTTTCATTACCTATTACTGTTTATTCGCACCGTAATTTCAGCAACTCGGCTTTTTCATTACCTATTACTGTTTATTCGCACCGTAATTCCGACAACCCGGCCTTTTCATTACCTATTACCGGTTATTCGCACCGTAATCCCGACAACACGGCTTTTTCATTACCTATTACTGTTTATTCGCACCGTAATTTCGACAGCTCGGCTTTTTCATTACCTATTACCGGTTATTCGCACCGTAATTTCGACAGCTCGGCTTTTTCATTACCTATCACAGTCAATTCGCACCGTAATTCCAACAACCCAGCTTTTTCATTACCTATTACCGGTTATTCGCACTGTAATTTCGACAACACGGCTTTTTCATTACCTATTACTGTTTATTCGCACCGTATTTTCAGTAACCCTCCAGTTTCATTACCTATCACCGTTTATTTACACCGTAATTCCGACAACACGGCTTTTTCATTACCTATTACAGCTCTTCTCTCCTAACGCCAATAAATAAAAAAAGAGACTCTTCACAAGGTCTTATAACCTTCTGAAAAATCCCATTCCATCAAATGTAAAAAAACAGAATAATCACTACCATTTTTAGCCAAACTATTTATAATGTGCCTAATTAATTTATCAGTTTTAGTTCGTATATTCTAGTATTTAAGGGAGTTGTAAATGAATGAACACCTCGAAGTTACAGCATTTCTCTATACTCACATCTAGCTTTCTCATGTCGCTTATCATGTTTACATTTCAAACTTCCGTGCTTGCTCAAGATTCGATGCTAGATGAAGCGACGGTTGTCATTGATAACCAACCATTTGAAACAGAATATATTATGAATGAAGGTCATGTTTTAGTTCCTGCTCTTTTTATGAAGCATACTGGGGCACTCGTCAATTGGAATGAGCAATACGAATCAGTCGTCTTTCAAGCTAACGAGAAAAAAATGGCCTTGCCGGTTGGGAAAGATTATGCCGAAATATATAATGAAAAAAAGAATCAATGGGAAAGACAACCTCTTCCGGTAAAAACGATTGATTATGAGGGGACCGCTTTTATTCCACTAGTAGCTGCCTCCCGAGAATTAGGAATGGATGTCACTTATCATTCGCAGCAAGCGCGAACGTATATCCAGAGCAATATCCAAGTGACTCCAAATCATTTTGCTCAAGGAAACACTTCGGAAAAACTAGTTGCTCTTACATTTGACGACGGTCCGGACCAACACTATACACCGATCGTTTTAGATATTTTAAAAGAAAAGGGAGTCCATGCCACTTTTTTTGTTGTCGGACAACAAGTCATGATCTCGCCTACAATCATGCAGAGAATTGTTGACGAGGGACATGGAATTGGAAATCATTCCTGGGGCCATCCAAATTTGAAAGAATTATGGTCATCGGAAGTGCGTGAGGAAATTCAACTTACACAAGAAACCTTGCAAAAAACAGTTGGCAGAGCCCCGATGCTATTCCGCCCACCTTATGGCTCCTATACTAAAGCGGAGACGGTCATCTTTAATGAACTTGGCATTAAAAACACCCTCTGGTCCGTCGACACGCTCGATTGGAGCGGACAAGGAGCCGAACAAATTTTAGATACTGTACACCGCCAAGTCTTCCCCGGTGCAATCATTTTGCAGCATAACTTCCAAGCAGATGAACCACTTTTGGATGGTTCGGTTGAAGCACTTCCGAAGATGATTGATGAACTACGTGAAAAGGGGTATAAGTTTGTCACACTGCAAACGATGATAGATAGACAGAGGTGAGTAAAAGCATGACTAAGTACATGATAGAAATATTTAAAATGTACCTCACAATAGCCATACTCACCTTATCATTTTTTTCTCCTCTAAATGTATATCAGGTCCATTGTCAATTGTATACCGATAATAATAAATAACGAATATAACAGCCAATGTCATAAATGAACAAACTATAAACATTGTGCTATATGAAGTAAACTGCACAACAAACCCCAACATCAATCCACCTAATGAAAAACCAAGATCATAAGAGGCTAACAAGAGACCAAATAAAACATGCTTTTTTTCTTTTGGAATAACAAAAGAAATATACGTTGTCAAGGTTGGATAAAGCATTGCAGTTGCAAAACCAATAAATATACTTGCTATATAAACAAAGTTACCTAAAGCTGGGGCAAATGCTAAAATCAGCGTCCCCATTGTTGAGCTTAGTAGGACAAGAGATATAAAAGTTGGATGCCACATTCCATCAGATGGAATGTATTTCTTAAGAGTGTAACGACTCCCTACTACTACAAGAGCTTGTAAAAACAAATAAAGAGGCGCATTGCCCTCCCCTTCCACTACCATATAAAGAGGGATAAATATTGTCAAAGCACCAAAAATGGCTGAACCTACGACCATTGTAATGGAGGAGACAAGCAATGCCTTATTTTTCCGTACCGCTATCGCTTCTAAAACCAACTCTTTTAATGAAAATGAAGCATTTGGTTGCACACTTTTCGGAAGAGGTGATTTAATAAAAAAGAGGAAAGGCACTATCGCTAATAAACCAATCGTTATGAATAGTATGTCTAACGACCATTGTCCCCAAAGCATAAGGGCAAGTGCTGGTCCATAAAGGCTAGGCATAACCGTAGATAATGAATACATAGCCATTCCTTGTCCACGATCCCGATCCTTTAATACTTCTGCAATCCCTAACTGCATTGCCATTGAGAAAAAGGCCGTAACGACACCTTGCATGGCCCGGACGACATACAAACTATCAACGGTAAACAGAATATAAATCATTAAGGTTAAAGCATGTCCAATTAATAACCATTTCATTATTTTATAAACACTATATTTCGCAACCATTTGCCCTGCCCACGGACGTAGAATCATACATGTAAACATATAAAGCCCCATCATAATGCCAATTTCGCCTTCTAACATCCCGCCATCTGCTGCTTGTAAAGGAAAAATGACGGTTAATATCGAATTAGCTGTAAAGAAGAGCATCGCTAACATATATAATTGCAACATCCTAATTGAAGTAGGTCGATAGTTCATAAGAGTCTTTCACTCCGTTCATCCCCAAAAGCTGAAATTAATTGTTTTGTATAAGGTTGAAGTTCTTTCAAAAAGAGATTTTCCTTTGTCGCCTCATCGATTATTCGTCCCTCTTTCATAATGTAAATCCGTTCACTCATAAAACGGACAGCCGCTAAATCATGAGAAATAAATAGATAAGACATTGATAAATTCTCTTTTAAATCTTTAAGTAAATTTAAAATCTTTGCTTGGGTCGTAACATCTAAGCTTGCTGTAGGTTCATCAAATACAATTAAATCTGGCTGTGTGCTAATGGCTTTTGCTATCATGACACGTTGTTTCTGACCACCACTTAATTGATGGGGATACTTTGGGAGGTAATCAGCCGGTACTCCCACCATTTCTAAAAGTTGTTTCGCTTTCTCAATCCGAGTGGTGTTATGCAAAAATGAAATTTCTTTCAGTTTTAAAGCATCATATGGTTCCATTAAAGTATCGATGATTTTTCTTCTAGGATTCATTGATGCAGATGGATTTTGAAAGACCGCTTGAATACGGCTACGCTCAGTTCGATCTCTTTTTCTTTGAAGGGGTCTACCTTCTAATAGCAGCTGACCAGAGGTGATTTCTTCAAGACCTAAGATACATTTCGCTAGCGTGGTTTTCCCACTCCCACTTTCTCCAACTAAACCGACACATTCTCCTTTCTTAACGATTAAATCTACCTCACAAACAGTCGCTTTTTTATTAAAATATTTCTGAACGTTATCTAACTGTAGTAACAATTAATTCACCAACTTCATTCGCTCTTCAAGTAAGAGTCGTTCTCTTGTTTCATATAATGACGGAATTGCTGAAAAAAGATGTTTTGTATATTCATGCTGTGGGGAATCCAATATACGAGATTTATAGCCCTGTTCTATGATTTCTCCATTTTTTATAATGGAAATAGAATTTGTATAACGCTTTACATGTCGCAAATCATGTGTAATGAATAAAATGCTACAACCACACTCTTGTTGAAACTTCTTTAACAATGACAAAACAGTCATTGCCGATATGCTATCGAGTGCTGTCGTAGGTTCATCTGCAATAATAATACTCGGCCCAAGCATCATAACAAAGGCGATCGCTGCCCGTTGTAATTGGCCACCACTCAACTGACAAGGATACTTTTTTAACACCGACTCAGCAGGTAAGTTTAATTCTTGAAATGTGTTTAACATTAAGGTTTTACTTTCTCTTTTTGTTAACTTTGTGTGGGCTTTAAGCATATCTTCACATTGCTTTTCAATTTTTAGAAATGGAGCAAAGGATGATGTATAGTCTTGAAAAATATAAGAAATACGGTGGCCTCTTATACAGCGCATTTCCTCAGCACAAAAGTCCTTCATATCACGTCCTTCTAATAAAATTTTTCCACTTTTAATTTTTAAAGACTGAGGAAGCATTCGACCAATTGCCGCTGCTGTCACACTTTTTCCACTACCACTCTCACCAATAATAGAATGCCATTGCCCACGTTCGAGTTGTAAATGAACATTATTAACAATCACTTTTTCATTTGACTCAATCGTCAAACCATTTAGCTCCAAAATAGTCATGAAGATACCTCACTTTTTCTAACATCATAAGAATCACGTAGAGCATCCCCTATTAAATTGTAAATTAACACGATAATCACAATCGCTATCCCTGGATAAACCATTAATTGTGGTGCAATGTAAAAATAGGCATTAGCTTCATTTAACATTGAGCCCCACTCAGCATACGGTGGTTGCACACCTAGTCCTATATAGGAAAGTGTCGCAATTAGTAAAATAATTTTTCCGATATCAAGTGATGCATAAACGACTGTAGTCCCAATAATATGAGGAAAAACATGTTTTCTTAAAATCGAAAAGGTTGATAATCCATTTATTTGTGCCATGGCAATATAATCGGTCTGTTTTATGGATAAAACCGTTCCCCGAATAATACGAGCGTAGCTAATCCACCTTACGAAGACGATCGCGATAATTAAATTCATCATCCCTGGTCCTAAGATCCCACAAATAACAATAGCAATGATAAAATCAGGGAAAGCAAGCAGGGCATCAACCGTTCTCATAATAACTTTATCGACCAATCCACCTCGAAAGCCTGCAATAAGCCCAAGAGGTATACCAATCAATAAAGAAATCAGTAAAATTATAAAAGTCGTTCCAACTGTCATTTGAGCACCTGCTAAAATACGCGAAAGCAAGTCCCTTCCTAAATGATCCGTGCCTAGTAAATTCTCATGTGATGAATTTAACAATCGTGCAGACATGTCCACTTTTAACGGGTCATTCGGTGCTAAATAAGGTAAACAGATTAACAGTAGAGAAGTCCCTATAAAAAATCCAATAACGACCTTCCTTTTCATACTTTTCTCACCTCTTTAACACGAATCATCGGATCGATGTAACGATAGCAGACATCCACTAATAAATTTATGAAAATAACTAATACACCCATTAACAAAATATAACCTTGAATAACTGGGTAATCACGCTTTGCAATCGCATCTATTGCAAACTTCCCTACCCCTGAATAGGAGAAAATCACTTCAATTACCACAGTTCCTGCTAGTAAACTACTTAGTGACATTCCTAGTAGAGTAATAATAGGTGCTAAGGAGTGACGAAACGCATACTGAAACAAGATTTTACTTTTTTTCAAACCTCTCGCATGTGCCGCTTTTATAAATTCTTGATTTAAACTTTCAATTAAATTCGCACGTATTAGTCGCATGTATACACTCGACATAGCTAAACCAAGTGTCAAAGAAGGCAACACTAAATGCTGCCATGAACCTTTTCCCATAGATGGAAACCACCCTAATTTCACCGCAAATACTTGAACAAAAATAAGTCCTAGCCAGAAGCTGGGAATAGCTGCTCCAACTAAAGCTAGGAGTCTACTAATATAGTCCACCCAACTATTTCGGTATAGTGCAGCCAAGACCCCAAGAGGGAAAGCCACTATTAACATAACCAAAAGAGATGTACTAGCAAGTAAGATCGTAGACGGTAAACGACTTAACAATTCCTCTTTAACCGGTTGTTTAGTGATATAAGACTCTCCAAAGTCAAATTGTAAAAAACGGCTTAACCATTCCAAATACTGTTTTAATATCGGTTCATTAAATCCAAGCTCTGTTCGATAAGCATCAAGTTGCTCTTCACTAATTGAAATATCTTCTGTTTTTAACATTACTCGAACGGGATCCCCAGGTGCCAGCTTCATAAATATGAAACTGACAACTGAAAGAATTAGTAAAAATGTAACCATTTCAATTAATTTCTTGAAGACGTATTTCATTACTCAACCACATCAATATCTTTCGTTAACATATAAAACTCACCTATGTTGAGACTATAATTTTTTACATTGCTCTTATATGCTGCATAATTACTTGGATGAACTAGAAAAGAGATATATTCCTGTTCACTTGCTATTGATACTGCTTCTTTAGCGAGTTCAATTCTTTCCTCTTCATTTTCAGTTTGATTAAACGTATCAATGGTTTCTGTTAACTTTGTATCGTTAAAATCTTTAAAGTTAACCGAACCACCTGGATATAAAACCGCATTAAGATAATAACTAGCATCACCACGAGGGTTCGTATTAGCACTGTAAATCGCTAGATCCCAATCGTCTGAATTCAACTGTTCATCAATATTCTCAACGATTAAAATCTCTACCGATAAGCCAATTTCTTTTGCATTTGACTCTAAATATTGAGCTATTAAAGGTAAATCCGGACGATAAGAATACGTTACTAGTTTAAGAATTAGTTCTTCTCCATCCTTCATCATTTTTCCATTTTCACTTTCAAACCCAGCAGCCTCTAAGTATTCCTTAGCCTCTTGTTGATTAAATGCTTTCTCGTCTTCACTTGTTGCAAAGGGGGTATTTTTTAAAAATGGTCCACTAGCAACAACAGCGTTACCAGACATAATATCTGAAACTATTTGCTCTCTATCAACAAGTGAACTAATTGCCTTACGAACATTCACATCACTTACTATTTCTTTATCTGTATTATAAAGAAGCATTGTAGAACGAGAACTTGGTGATACAATTGTTTCAATATCATTGTGTTCACTTAACATCCTTAAACTTTCCAGTGCTGGGCGATAGACAATGTCCGCATCTCCAGATTGTAAAGCTGCCGTCCGAGCATTTTCATCCGCATTAAAAATAAAATGCACACGGTCGAGCTTTGGTTCACCATCCCAATAGTCATCAAACTTTACTAATTCTGCTTTTGAACCAGGTTCAAAAGATTTTAATTGAAAAGGCCCTGTACCTATTGGCTTACTATCGAGATTCTCAGAACCAACTTCCACAATAGAAGTATTCGGATGTGTAAGTTCTGAAGGAAATGAATAAAGGGACTCATTTAAATAAATCGTTAATACCTGTCCATCCGCTTCCATTCTTTCAATTTTCAAAGCTAATTTCATTGCCTCACTCACTTCAAGATTTCGCTCAATCGAAGCTTTCACCGTTTCAGCTGTAAGGGAAACCCCATTATGAAATGTAACATTATCACGAATCGTTAAAATCCATGTTTGTCCATTATTTTCAATTTCCCACCCAATCGCAAGACCTGGATAGAGCTCACCATCATCTGATAGATTTACTAAAGTTTCCGTTATACCTGCACGAAGCGTATTCCACGATAAATGAGGATCGAATGTATCTAATGTGAAATTGGACAAAAATGTTAGTTCTTTTTCTTTCACAGATGAATCACTCTTCCCATCATTACATCCAGAAATAGTTAATAATGCAAATAAAATCAAAATATAAAACCACTTTTTCATTTTTTATCTCCTCGTATCCGTTTAGTTATATGTATAAAAACCTTCATACACCATAACAATCACAAATCGTAATCATTATGATTTGCATTATATCGGAATCATTACGATTTATCAACGGTTATTTTGAAAATGATTTTCATACAATAAACCGATACAAGTTCTAGCTGTTTTTTCTCAGCGGAACCTCCTAAAAAGCTCATGCTAAAAAACCTTGTCGCATCAAGCAATCAAGGTTTTTTAGCTAGACATAGACATTTGCAATCTCGTGATTGACCATGTTAGTCGTTCACACAAAACTTTATCCAGTCCATTTAATATTCTCGATAATTTTTAGCCTATCTCACCAGAGGACATCAGTTAATTCCGATTGAAATAGATTCGTATCAATATTACATGTTTGTGCATCAATTCCATACTGCCAGCCATAGGCCAACGAATCTTCTGGGGCTTCTACATCATAGTCAGGAGCATTGTCCTCTGTCGTAATCCCGATATTAGGAGCCGCTGACCACAGATACGTATCTGCTAATATATTTGAATTGTTCTCAACCGCTTGATTAAAAGCTGCTGTTAACGTTTCATCTTCTGCAAAAATTCCATAGATAGCTGGTTCATAAGAAGAAACACTGATTTCATCATACCAGCCTTCTAAAAAGGCCGCATCAACAGGGTAAATCGGTTCAATATTGGCAAAAAGCGCAACTCCCTCTGGTGCTCCAATTTCATTTGCTAATACGATCGCTTCTTGTGCTAAAGCGACTCCATTATCATACCCAGTCGCATCCTCAAACTGATTAAAAATTAATAAAATTTGAGCGTCATGTGAATGAATCAATTCAACTTGTTCATCTGTTAAACCATAGGATACACCTTCTTTATCCCCTAAATAACGACCAACTACTTGAGGCTCGCCAAAATTCTCTTGCACACAACCATAAAAAGCTTCTGTCGTTTCACTGGCCGAGTCAATTCCCCAAACTACTTCATCGGCATTTTCCTCTTCTTTATTGCCATCTTCTTTTCCATTATCACTTTCATCTTGATTATCGGACTCTCCGTTTTTTTCAAGCTGATTGTTAACCTCGTTATTGACTTGAACATTGATATTAACATTTATATCGTTGTTTATATTATTTTCGATCTCATAATCTCCGTCACCATTTAATATGTTCTCAATATTATTTTGAAGCGAACCGAGAAGGTTTTCTTTTAACAAATTCTCGATCTCATTACGAATAGTTGCAGAACCTGAACCATTGATATCATTAACAACCTCATTTTCGATATCAATTTCTCCTTCTTCCGCATTATTAGTAATAGAATTTTCAATCTCAACTTCAGAATCACTTGAGATAGAGTTTTGGATGTTGTTCGATATTTTTATCTTCTCATCTGATGATACTTCATCATTTCCTTGAGTATTTGTATTGGAATGGGTTGATTGAACGAAGAAAATCAAACCAAAGACGGTAAGTATGACAAAGAAAGCAATAAAGGACATCAAAAAACCTTTCTTATTCTTCATAAATGACATTCCTCTCCAATTAATCTCCTCATTTCATACCCTATGTAAATTAATGAAAGGTGTGAAGGTTCTTATCAGAAATGCCAACAAAGCAAAAAAGGAAATATTTAGTGAATGTTTTTTTGAGAACATGATCGAGAATAAAATGGGGCATATTACTCCAAATGACTAAAAAAGGAAGTGTAATAAATGAAAATTCCTAAGACCCCTTGGACGATGCTTTATAAAGTAAAGAAGGCAACATTTCCAGAGGTCCGTTTCTATTTAGATGAGTGGAGGCGAAAGGCGATAAATATCCCAAATTCAGAACTTCGAGCACAAGCGGTAACAAGCCTAAAAGAAAAGGCCTTTCATTGTGACGGTGGAGCCGTTTATGGATTGCTTGCCGGAAATGAACGCCAAAAAGTGATCCAATTTATTGTCGCCTATCAAACCATTAGTGATTACTTAGATAATCTTTGTGATCGAAGCACTTCATTAAAAGAAGAAGATTTCCGCGCTCTCCATCAGTCCATGTTTCACGCCCTAACCCCTGGAGCAAAACCCGAAAACTATTATCATCTCCGCGCTGACCAAGACGATGGCGGGTATTTAGCTTCCCTTGTCTTAACTTGTCAAGAAATTCTCCAACAATTGCCCGGTTTCCCAAATTGCCAAGATGCCCTGCACCAATTAGCCGGATATTATTGTGATTTACAAGTATTTAAACATGTCGAAAAGAGCAAACGTGTCGAGTTACTAAAAAACTGGCATGAGCAGCATAAGCATGAATTGCCACCAATGACCTGGTATGAATTTTCCGCCTGTGCGGGCTCTACTTTAGGAATCTTCTGTCTGATTGCCTACGCTTCAAGAAGTGAGCTGACAAAAAAAGAATTCGATGTATTAAAAAATGGCTATTTCCCTTGGGTTCAAGGTCTTCATATTCTACTCGATTATTTTATCGACCAAGAAGAGGATCGAATTGGCGGTGACCTTAACTTTATTTTTTATTACGACAATGAAGAACAAATGGTCGAACGATTTAAATTTATCAAAGAAAAAGCAGAAGAAAGCATTCGAACGTTACCAGATTGGAGATTTCACCAATTGATTAATAAAGGCCTCATCGCGATTTATTTAGCGGATAAAAAAGTACAGCAAGACAAAGGATTAAGAAAGACAGCCAAACGTTTTATTCGCTTTGGAGGTTTACCAACCGCCTTTTTCTATTTCAACAGCTGGATGTATCGCGAAACAGTTTGATTTAATTCGACAAGTGCACTGTCACTTGTCGAATTACTAAGGATTGGTAATGTAAGTTGGGTTTTCGACCGATTACGATGCGTATTACTCTGAATTGGTAATGAAAGTTTGGCTTTCCTCCGTTTTCGGTGCGTATTACATGGGATTGGTAATGGAATTTTCGCTTTCGACCATTTTCGGTGCGTATTACTCTGAATTGGTAATGTAATTCTTATTTTCCTCCGTTTTCGGTGCGTATTACTCTGAATTGGTAATGAAAGTTTGGCTTTCCTCCGTTTTCGGTGCGTATTACATGGGATTGGTAATGGAATTTTCGCTTTCGACCGGTTACGGTGCGTATCATACTGGATTGGTAATGAAATTTTCGCTTTCCTCCGTTTTCGGTGCGTATTACTCTGGATTGGTAATGGAATTTCCGCTTTCCTCCGTTTTCGGTGCGTATCATACTGAATTGGTAATGAAATTCTTATTCTCCTCCGTTTACAGTGCGTATTACTCTGAATTGGTAATGTAATTTTGCTTTCCTCCGTTTTCGGTGCGTATCATACTGAATTGGTAATGGAATTTTCGCTTTCCTCCTTTTACGGTGCGTATCACATGTGATTGGTAATGTAATTTTCGCTTTCCTCCTTTTACGGTGCGTATCACTCTGAATTGGTAATGTAATTCTTATTCTCCTCCGTTTACAGTGCGTATTACTCTGAATTAGTAATAAAACTCTCACTTTTACCCAATTACATTACGTATCACATAAGATTCGCATCATAATTAGAGCACACCCCCACACAAAAAAGACCATCCGAAGCTGATTAACTAGCTTTCAGACAGTCTCTTCCACTCATAAGAACACACAACCATCACTCTTCTGGATAAGTTTCTCGCAGAAATATGATCGACTGTTTAATTAATGCTTTTAATACATCAACATCAATATCGGCTATTTTACTAATGTAGACACAAGCCTTTCCTGACGTATGTTTTCCAAATTCTTTTAATAATTCATCTCGCTTAGCATCACCGGTTGCAAAATAGAGACTAATCTTGGCTTTGCGAGGCGAAAAGCCAACAAGTGGTGCATCCCCTTCGTGACCAGTTTTATATTTATAATGATAAGAACCAAAACCAATAATACTCGGCCCCCACATTTTTGCCTCGTAACCAGTAACTTCCGTAAAAATGTCTAGTAATTGATAGGCGTCTTGTTTTTTCTTAGGACTTTCAACTTTTTCGATAAACTCAATCACATCATGGTCAGTTTCTTTAGTTTTTAATTCGTACAATCTACACCTCTCCTTTAACCAATTTAAACTATCTATTATTTCAAGTGAATTTCATTAAATGACTTTATCTTCATTATACCGAAAAGGGAGTTCCTCTATAATCAAATCCTTTTATTTTCATCCAATGCTTACGTTTATCTTCTTAATATATATACTTACTCTGAGCCTCTTTTTTGATTTAATCAAAATTCCCAAAAACCCTTCAACACAAAAAAAGAGAGTCATGCATTTAATGCACTGACCCTCTTTTTTATATCTATTTCCCAGAAAACTTTGGCCTCCGCTTTTCAAAAAAAGCTTGAATCCCTTCACGATGGTCGTCCGTTCCTCGCATAATAATTTGTGCAGCATTTTCCTTTTCTATTACTTCTTCAAACGACGAATCAAAAGAATCATGAATAATTCGTTTCGAGCTGACGAATGCTTGAGTTGGACCACTAGCGATTTCGGCTGCTAATCCATTCGCTGTTTCCAATAACGCTCCTTTTGCAACTACCTCACTGACTAGTCGTTCTGCTTTTGCGTCTTGCGCTGTTAAATTCACTCCACGCATAATCCATTCCTTAGCTTTCAATTCACCGACTACTTTCGGTAAATGATAATGGATCCCAAGGTCTGGAATTAAAGCGATATTTTTAAACGACAAAACAAAACGACTATCCTCTTCCGCTACAATCAAGTCGGCTGCTAAAGCTAAACTCATTCCTGCCCCAGCGACATATCCATGAACAGCCGCAATAATCACCTTTGTCATTTTACGCATCGTTGCGACAATTCCTGTAAAATCATCAATCACTTCTTTAGTTTTTAATAAAGTAAGGTCCTCGTTTGCCATCATTTTTATATCTCCACCGGCACAAAAAGACTTACCCTTGCCCGCTAAAATGACAACTTTAATCGAACGGTCTTCTTCTAACTCTCTTAACACCGTCGTCAATTCCTTAATCAATTTTAACCCCATCGCATTTAACGAATCCGGTTCGTTCAAATAAATGGTAGCGATTTCATTATTTTTTTCGACCAACACACTTTCACTCATTTTATCTCCTCTTTTCTTCTTAACTACCTTTTTACTATGTAATTAAATAAATTTATAACCCCTTTTATATATAATTCTTTATATATATTATTTTCCCTGCAAAAAAAATTATTTTTTTCAGATAAATGAGCTTGTAGAGTAAAGGTCTAGATGTAACTTTGAAATAAAGAGTGATTAAATAGTTACCTTCATGCTTAATTTAACACAAAATACAATTTCTTTAATTTTTCAATTTCGAATTTATTTGATAAGTCAATAAAATATTCTACTTGCCATGCTTGAGCCCTTGTAGCATTTGTATTCAATTCAGTTACCCAACTAGGATAAACTCTAAGAGCCATTTTTCCCTTCTGCTTGGAACTTTTTAATATCCCATATTTAAGAAGCGCTTTTTTAGGGAAAATAAACTGTCCCTGTTTATCGTTATCTATGACGGATACGATTAATTTCTCTGGTGAATTCTCATAGCTATAAGCTTGATTGATTCCATTAATATCTTTCTCCCAAAACGCAACAAAATAGCCCTTCTTTTTAGGAGTTAATTTAGCAAGTCTACTTCTGTAAACTTGTTGATTTATAATTAAAAATAAACCTTCATATTCACTATTTTGGACTTCTCGCTTTAGAACAAAGTTATCTATATTTCCAAACTCGTTCATTATGTCTCTTAACAAAATTTCCGATTTCATTTTAACTCCTCTCTCCTACACAATGATCATTTTTCTTACACTTAACAAATACCTCAATATTAATACTTGTATTAGAAAAAAATATAAAGATAGCATAAAAAAGCAATCTCTCATTCAATCTTTTTAGCTTCTTCCTTCGCAACTTTATTCAGCTTAAGATTTTCTCACCATTGGACAATTATTCGTTCTCACTATACTTGAATATCTGTCAATTTACTATGTCTATAAATTAGACTAGTATCATCATAGAGACGCTCCCTCTAAAATCATTCCTCAATTAACAGCCATTTTGATTGATGCTCTCGATCATCAAAGATAATTCCGCCAGATCATCGACCATTAAATCAGCCTCAACCTGATTCCAATGATCGTCCTTTTTCCAAACTCCCTTTATCCCTACATTTTGTGCTGCCCTTACATCATTTTCAGGATGGTCTCCTACAAATAGACTTTCATTAGGAGAAGCCTTAAGTCGCTTCAATGCTCGTAGAAATATTTGTGGGTCAGGCTTTTTTATTCCTTCCCATTCAGATACTAAAATAGCATCAAAATATCCCTCAATACCTAAAGCCTTGATATTATCCATTTGAAACTGTCCATATCCATTTGTAATCATACCTAGAGTATAATTGCTACTTTTCAGTTGCTCTAACATATGATGGAGATTAGGAAAAGGGACACAATGATACTTAAATTCATTCATGTAGTCTTTTAATAAAAACTCAGGCGTTACCCCTTTTATCTCATATTCACCTACTAATTGCTGATAGACTTTATCCTTCCATACATAACCACGTTTTTCCAGTTCTAAAAACCTTGTTATGTATGCCTCTTTACTGACATGCCCCACCCATTTATTCAAACGCTCATATTGTGCTTCAATAAAATTTCTAACTGATCGGTCCCGATTTAATAAAGTTCCGTCTAAATCAAATAAAACAGTTTTAATCATTATAAATCAGCTCCTGCTATGTACATAACATTGAGATGAACCTCTACATTAGTTAAACTTCTCGTTAACCATACCTTTCTCCTTCTCTTATTTAAGGAGCCAGCCCAAGTAAAATCAAGGGGCTGTCCCAAAAGTCATGAAAATGACCTTTGAGGGTTCAGCCCCTTTTTGAATATGATAAAAGTGAGAGGGAAGACACCGCTCCCGAGATGGGGGGCACGCTTTCCGCAGGTGGGATTTCTTTTACCATAAAAAGTTCTGCTATTTCTTTTAACTTCAAATTATAGCCCCCTTCTAAACAAATTTATATTTCCTTTTATTTTACAGTTCATTATTATAATTCTACATTTTTTATTAAACTCCCTTTGTTAAATAACATTGTTTCAACTTCTGACCGAAATGCAACCTTAAAAAAGCCATTAACTTAGATGGGCTAAGTTAATGGCTTTTAGTCTTGGTAACTATTATGTTTTTCGGAAGGTATTACTTTTTTTTATATATTATAAATCTGTTATTCGTACCGTAATTTTGGTCTCACCAGTTTTTCATTCCTTATCCCGCACTATTCGCACCGTAATTTACCACAGCTCGACTCTTCATTCCTTATCCTGCACTATTCGCACCGTAATTTACCACAGCTCGACTTTTCATTCCTTATCCCGCACTATTCGTACCCTAATTTGCTTCAGCACCGATTTTCATTCCTTATCCTGCACTATTCAAACCCTAATTTGCCACAGCACAGCTTTTCATTACCTATCACCCTGGATTCGCACTCTTCTTTCCTTGCTATACCGGTATTAAATTGCTTATCCAAAATCGCCTCTTATCCGGCAAGTACCCATCTATGACCGGTGTCCTTACTTAAGTCTTCACAATCCCTACCACATTACTTTTCGGAATCGTTGGATCGTGTTTGACGATAAACGCTTTTGAAAATCGATTATGATATGTTGATTCATGTGACTTTGGTGTTAAAATAATTAACTTTCTTTGCAATTGTTTCACATATAAATCAAACACCTTTACTTTTCTGTTTTCATCTAACGCACTATCAAACTCATCGAGGACAATAAAGCCAGGGGTCGTTTGTAAATTTTGGAGAAGGGCTAAGGCAAATAGAAGAGAGCTAAGTGATTCTTCTCCACCTGATACTCCTTTTCCAACTTTTCCTCCACGTGCTTTGACACTTACATCCTCTAAAGCCCCTTTATGACCTTCTTTTCTTGCTTTTATATATAGCTTAAAGAGTGTCCGTTGTCTGCGGTCTTCATAGGATTCCCAACTAACATCGCCTTCAAATTGAAACTCATTCATATACATTTTAAAGCGTTGTTGAATTTCAAGAACTCGCATGTTTATCGTGATCTCTAGCTTATTCTTTAAGTCTTGTGCCCGTTCTGTATCTTGTTCGAGCAATAACTTTGTCCGATTATATTCATTTGCCAACCGATCGTATTCCTCTTTAATTGTTTCGTAATTTGCCTCTGCTGCCGGATCGATTCCGTCTTCCGAACGGGCACGATCGAATTTTGTTTTCCCTAATTCACGGTTATGAAGGAGCTTCGTAATCGTTAATAAATGCCCGCCCGTCAATTCAGATGTGCACTCGTCATAAATCTCAGAGACAAGACCTTTCATCTCATTTAGCTCTTGGATACATTTGATCATTTGTTCTTTGTTTAGTTCTAAATCTTCTTGACGGCGTTGGAGTTGTTTTTCTTTAACTCTTATGCCATCATGCACCGAATCTATTTTGTCTTGGATTCCACTCCCTTTTCGTTCCAACTTTCTAATTTTAGAGTCGAGAGCCTCCTCTTGTTGCTCCAGTTCTTTATTACGTTGTTTTTGCTCGTCCAAATCATTTCGATCACTTGCCGTTCTTTCCCTTAAACTATGAAGCTTTTCGTATTTATCTGACATTTGTCCGAGCTCTTGATAAAACTGTTCTTCCTTTTTTAACTCATTCAGACAATTTTCTTGCTCGATTTTTTGATGGATTCCCTTTTCTTTTTTAACGTCCAACTCTTTTTGCTCAGACTCTAATAATTCCTTTCGCTCAGTCTTTTCAGCTAGCTTTTCCAAACGTAGTCTTCGCTCTTCTTCCAACGTCATAAACGCCTCTGATTCTTTCACACGATGAATAATGCTATTCAATTCCTGAAGCGTTTTTGTAGAATGTTCCATCCGATCACTTAATTTGATTTTGTCTTCTTGAGCTGATTTCAACTGTTGAATAACCACTTGTTTTCTCGCCAACAAAGCTTTAGCACTTAAAATAAAGCGGTCTTTTTCTTGTCGACCTCTATAACCTAATGAATCAACTAATATTCCATTTTCAATCCTTACTTCCCCTTGGGCAAACAATTGTTCAATCCACCATAAGGCTTTCATCGCTAAATGCTCTTTTGTGCCGATCCCACTTTTGATCTTTAAATGAAGCGAAGGTAGATGAGTAACGGAACGGTCAGGAATTAACTTCATTAAAGGGACATGATAGAGATCATTAGGTGGTTTAATGCTCTTCCCTTCAAAAAATATCGTGTATTTGATCGCATCAAATAAGTGTTCATCCTTCAGCTTCGCCTGTTCATCTAGCTCGACTAGTTCACGAAGAGGATACGCTTGGATTCTTTTCATTTTAAAGAAATTCAATGAATCTATTTGTCTTTCTGATAAGTCACGGTTCTGTTCTAACTGTTTTAGTTCCTCGGATAACTCAGCTAATCTTCTTTCTATATCGATATGTTCGTTTCTATTTTCCTTTAATTCCTTTTCTAATCGTTCAATACTATTTTGAACAACGTAACTACTCGTATACGTTGCCAATCGCTCCTGATGTATAACGGCAGCTTCGTTATCAACTTGTATTTCTTGTTTAAGCCTTGTTATCTCTTCAACGACCGATTGCCATTCACCTGACACTTCGTCTATCCTATTCTTGACTAAATCAAAGAACTCAGTTGTTTCTTTTTGATCTCTGTTCAAAGCCTCTAACTCATTTTGAACTTCCTCTTCTGTTCTCCGAATATATTGTCTTTGCTCCAGGATAACGGCTAATTCTTTCTCTAAACCACTTATCGTAGCTTCATTTTCTTTAATCGTTTGAGCTAATTGGTTTTCTTTTTCTTCTTCGGCCTCTATCCTTTGAGCAAGTTCCTCATTCTCACGCTTCCGTTCTTTTAGCTCGAGTTTGATTTGTTCCCGCTCGTTTTCTTTCGCTGCTAACTGGTCTTGCTCTTCTTCCATTTCACTTCTTGTTTGCTCGATTATATCTTCAAACTGTTCTTTTTCCTTTTTATAATGAACTTCTAGTTGCAATAAAGACTCTATATAAAGCTTAGCACCTGATTCTAAGCGCTTTTTATTATCCAAAAAACGATCCAATGCATTTTTTGATAAAGAGAGTAATTGCTTTTTATGTTTCATATTAACTTCTGCCGATCCTAATGTTTCTTTTGTATCCTTTAATTTCTCCATACTTTCTTCCCAATTTCGCTGCACTTGATCAATTCCGTGCATTTCACTAAATATCCGAAATCGTTCTTCTGGATTCATGACCGCAAATTGATTCACTTCCTGCTGGTACCAAATTAAGTAAAATAAGTCAGGATCAATTTTGTATTTTTGTTCTAGTGCCTTTTTATAAGCGGTAAAATTATTAAAACGGTCTCCCGAGGTGAATTTAATTGGGGTTTCCCACTGATCGATTTCCTCTCCAGCATAAATAAAAAATTCTTTTTTGATTGGTTGTCCAGGCTCTTGAACAATGTGCAACGAAAATTGAATATAAGTAGGGGCATCTATTTTCATAGCTCCTTCATTTTTAAAAAGGAGCGAAATCTTCCCCCGCCATGTCTGCTGCTCCGGTAAATTACGAGATTTCAACCCTTCAATGTCTACTTTCGACGAATACAAAACAGCTCCCATACAAAATGTGATCGTTGATTTTCCAGCCCCATTTGGTCCAGTAATCATGACATGATCGTCTTTACCAGACAAATCGAGTTGCGTTGGCTCATAATCGCGGATGCCTGAAAAAGTTAAGCGCCACGGGATCATTCAGATTCCCCTTCCTGATAAAGATTATATCGTTTAAAAAACTTCATAACCTCGTCTTTATTTAATTGATTGGATTGACTAAATTCGGTTGAACGTCGTAAAAAAGAATCCGAAAACAAGTGCACACCGATCGCTGTTAAAGCATAGGCTTTTTCATGAGAAGAGGTTTCAAAGTCTTCAATCGCTCCGATTTTCTTCAACGGATCAAGATTAACTAAAATTCGTTGGTTTGCCTTTGTTGATTCGTGTCCAAACGCATTTAGAAGTTGGTCAAATAACGTAAACTCATGTTGAAGTACTTCTTGTTGATAAAACATATAGAGAAGAATCACTAAGCTTTCTTTTGTTAATGTGTTTCGTGCAGCCCTTGCCGGGACACGCATCAACACAATCACTTGATCTCTTCGTTCATCATAAATAACTTTAAAATACCTGCTAACCGCTTGATTTAATCTTGTGATAAAAGAAGAAAATTCTTTATCGTCCCCTTGAATTTCTAATTGCTTCTCTACTTCTTTTCTAGACAAGCCAAAATTCCCACCACGGATAGAAGCAGAAGAAGAAAACAAGATATTCATGAAAACAAGCTCTTCCTTTTCTGATAAGACCCCCTTTAAAGATTGCAGCACATTAAGAGGGTTCACATTTGTTTCCTCATGTTCTTCCGTTACTGAACTATGATCATTCTGCTGACTTATTCGTTGTTCGTTTTCTGATGACTTTTGCTCTGTCTGCATCTTTCATCCACTCCCATTCTCGATCATACACAGGAACTTTTGCTCCCTTTTTCCCATTCATGATCGATATTTTTTTATTTCCAACTAATGCCGAAATCGCGGTCATCGCATTAATAGCGTCACTCCAATTCACGGAGGTCGCTTCAATTACCACTTGCTCGATTGGCGCTTCTTCTTGTTTTTCTATATATTTTTCGATTTTTTCAGTCTCGATCATTTCTTTCATCATTAACCAGTTCGCCTGATTCATTAATTCATCAACATCTTCTTCAGAGATAAGTTCGGTCGAGTAGATGAGCTCCTCCTCATCTTCTTCCATTGATGCTTCAATTGGTTCATACGTTTCAAGATAATGTATTCCCTCTTCAATCGCTATCGGTGACAAAGGTGAGGCAAATTTTACCGGAATCCATAGGCCATCCATCGCTTCATCTTCATATTGATTTTGTTCCATAAAACTGAGAAGTTGATGGGCATTCGGAACGTCCGAATCTAATGGTGGGGCAAACATCTTCGTAATAAAATCCCTTACTTTTTCAGGTTGAATATTAGAAGAAAGCGGGGTTTCTTGCATATGCGTAAATTTCAGAAACTTACTTATCATCCCCACACTTAAATTAGTTCCTTCCGCAAGTACTGCTGTTCCCTTCTGCATAAGAGAGGAGAGAACTAGACTTTCCTCCATCGTTTGGAATTGACGAAAACGCTCCTTGAGTTTGATATCTAAATCTTCCATCAAGCCATGAATGAGCTCAAGTTGTGGTAAAGCATTCCGATCGGCTAACATTTCTAGCTCTCGTTCTTTCATCAATTGAATCGCATTTTCGACATTACGAATAATACTAGCAATTTTATTCCCTCCTGATATCCCTTTGTCATCATAGGCTTCACTAAGCTCTGCATCTCGCCTCGCCTGAAATAGGGAACGACCAATATCATCATGTTTATAATAAGCAAGCGAATCATTCGCAAGTCGGATGAGCATATCCATCATCCGCTTCCCTAAATCCCTCATTTTCAATTGTTTCGATTGCTTCGACATCCAATTGTTGTTAATTAAAATACGAATCACCTGTTCCACTCTCTTTTTAGAAGGGGGGGATTCATCATTGAACTTATTTTTGTACCGATAAAAAACCGTTTCTTCATTTTCAATCGGTTCATCAAGCCCAAGTGCCTCCTCATTGATAAGTTGGATGATTCTTAAAAAACGTAGAATCTCCCCAGGGGATTGAAAGGCATCTTGAGAACCCAAATCTTTTAACACTCCCGCTAACGAAGCAATGTCCCTCATCGACTGAGAGACCTCTGGATCCGATTGATTCGCGGTAAATATGGACGTTAATGAGTGATCCATCTAATCCAGTCCTCCTTTCCACCTAACACTTGCTCTTGTTCAATGGAGCGCTCTCCTAATAATGCCTCCATATACTTTTCAAATTCTTCTATCTCCGTGATCACGTTATGTTTATCCGTAATCCATTTATACTTTCTATCAAAATCGTTTGAACACGCTTGAAACAGCTCTTTACTAATTTGGAGCCCATCCTTATCATAATCACACCAAATAAGAACTTGTTTAAGATCCCCATTAGCAAGCAGCTGTTGAATGCAACGCCGGTGAGACGTACGTAAGTGACCGTCCACACAGACCATGAGGGTGTTCATTTCTTTTAGAAACCCCTTTTCAGAAGCTACTCTCGTTAAGATCGCTCGATTTTCTACAAGCCACAATGTCGTTGCCTTCGTTTGATAGTTTTCCTCGGCAATCGCTAAATCAGTTAAACTATGCACAGGACCATATGAATAAGAAGAATATCTGCCTTTTATATCACCAGAAAAATAAAGTGGCGTTATTTTCCCAAGACTCGTGAGACCGAGATTAACAATCGGACATTCAGCCCACTCCTCCAATTGGGCAATAAATTCTTCTTTGTTCGAATCAAATACTTTTGAACCACCAATTTCCTTATAATAACTTGCCCCCACTTCTTTCCAATCAAAATTATCCTTTTGTTTTGAGAGTTGGAAGGTAGCAAGGGCAAAATCAAGAAATTTAATCCTTTTTTTCAAGCTCCATTTAGGTGGAAATTGAGGAGCTATAGACAATACCTCAATGTCCTTATGTATTAGTGAGACTAATGTCTTTTCTAATAGTGTCAAAGCTTGTTGCCTTTTCAGATCCTGATTCACCGGAACCATTTGTAAAATTTCATTCAGTCTTTCCTTCCATAAGTTAAACTCATCTATACTAGCGACTCTATTTTGATTCGAGATATGTTTTAAATAGGCGAAGAGTTGATACCCCATCCGATAACCACTCGACTGTATCGTTTTTTCATCCTTTTCAAAACGCACTTCTTTTATAATCCAGCCTTGCTCAAGCCACTGAAGAGTCGTTCTATCATACTCATTAAGCTGAACCCTTTTTTTAAGGGTTAAGTTCAATTTTTCAAGTTTCGGATCGGGCCTCTTATCAGCAGCTGGATAAACATTGGGAGCGAGCATTAATTCTCCCACTTTCCTGTAAGTACGTGCGGTTTTCTTGATAATTTCTACTTCGATAAATGGAGACGATTCCTCAGCCAAACGATTCATTCTTAACTCTTCACCTTTTTTCAAGACATATATCTCAATAAAGTTCTTAACTGATTGATCGATCATGTTAATGCCTCCGTTTTATTCCTATCTATTCCCTTTCATTTTATCGCTTTTATAGAAGGATTGAAATGAAACTATATGATGACGAACTCTATCGGCAGAAAATAGCCAGTTGTTGCTCCCCATTAATCCTTGGTACTAGTTGGCTCTATGTGTGTTTTGCATCAAAGTTTACTGTGGAATAATCAAAGTATTTCTAACTGAGAGTAAATGAAAAAGACTCAAGGCTAGTCCTTCACCTTGAGTTTAAAGTTTACACCTAGCCTACACCTAAGTGAATGCTTTTATTTATTTATTGTATGAGTAAAATGTTTGTGGGAGAAGAAATAACCTGCTCAACCAGGTAATGGAAGTCCATTACTTGGTTGAGCAGGCCACCAAGCGAAAGCGCGGTAGGGGTTTAAGCAAAATACATGAAAAAAGAGTCTCTCCTTGGTAGAATCATAGTCGACAAAAAACCGATTCAAAGGAGAAACCCTATGCAAA
This sequence comes from Alkalihalobacillus alcalophilus ATCC 27647 = CGMCC 1.3604, assembly GCF_000292245.2. Lineage (GTDB taxonomy): Bacteria > Bacillota > Bacilli > Bacillales > Bacillaceae_D > Alkalihalobacillus > Alkalihalobacillus alcalophilus. The sequence goes on from NZ_ALPT02000002.1 coordinate 118,650, forward strand.
AGAATACCACAGAATATCCAACATTAAAAGAACTCGAACAGCTAGTCTGGAGGAAGTTACAGGAAACCTTCTCAAGTGTGATGACCTCCGTGTTAGAGGCTTATGACGAACTTTTAAATGAGCACAGCGCAAACGGCTCAGAATATATGCCTCTAACCTCCTGCCACTTGATATCTCATCCTACTCTTTTCTTTATTATAAATCCTCTCTAACATTAAAACTTGGATAATCTTACATATACATAGTAACTATTCTATAATTACCGATAATTCACTTAAAAGGTGATTTAATTCTTAAAGTACCAAAGCAAAAAAAAAGCGACTACAATAATTGCCCAGATAATCAGGTTTAGTCTATGGCGATTTCCCTTGTATAAATTAACA